>JAFYQA010000122.1 GCA_017547315.1 Roseburia sp.
ACCAACGGTTTCAAAACCATTAATATTAGAGATATCGTAAGCTTCCATTCGTACAATATCCTTCATATCCAAAAGTTTCTCAATCTCTTTTACAGCACCAATGGTTCTGCCCTCTTCGCGGCGCATTTTTTCTTTATCCTGATTCAAAACGAGTCTGGCATTTTTCTGAGCCAGTTCTACTAACTTCTCTTTTACCCCTTTTTGAGGAATGCGAATATATACCTTGCTGCCGCGTCGCTCTGCCAGCCAGTTTTCTAATACCTCTTTATCGTCAATATCCTGTGGCAGAATAATCTCCCTCGGAATAAATGGTGTCCCCGAATAAAACTGCTTGATAAAGGTGGTCAATATCTGTGTTCTGTGTTCTTCTGTACCGATCCGCATATAAAAATGATCGCGGCCAATCAGTTTGCCACCACGAATAAAAAACACCTGTACTACTGCATCATTTTCATCTTTTGCCAATGCAATGATATCTTTATCTTCGACATTGGTATGTGTAATTTTCTGTTTCTGTGCAATCTGTTTTACACTGCCAAGTAACTCCCTATATTCAATTGCTTTTTCAAACTCCATATCCTCGGAAGCCTGTAACATCTTTTCTTCTAAAGACTTAATAATCCCCGCATAATTACCATTCAAAAATTCCAGTGCTGCATCGATTTTTTCCCGATAATCTTCTTTGCTGATATACGCCTGACAAGGCGCATCACACTGATGGATATGATAATTCAAGCATGGACGCTCTTTGCCGGTATCTCTTGGAAGATTCCGGTTACAGGTACGAAGCTGATAGAGTTTATTTATCATCTCTATCGTATCTTTGACTGCTCCAGCACTTGTATATGGTCCAAAATAACGGGATTTGTCTTTCTTTTGTTGACGTGAAAAGAGGACCCTTGGAAAATCTTCTCCAAGAGTCACCCTAATGTACGGATATGTTTTATCATCCCGAAGCATCGTATTATATTTTGGACGATGCTCTTTTATTAAATTACATTCTAATACCAAAGCTTCCAGCTCCGAGTCTGTAATGATGTACTCAAAACGGGCAATCTGTTTTACCATCTGCGCCTTTTTGATACCCTCATCATGACTTGGCTGAAAATACTGGTGTACACGTTTTCGCAAACTGACCGCCTTACCGATATAGATAATTACATCTCGGCTGTCATGCATAATATAGACACCAGGCTGATCCGGAAGCTTTTTTAATTCTTCTTGGATGTTAAACATGTTTCTTCTCCAAATTCTATGCTTCCTCTGTCTCTTCTGATATAATTTTTTCTGATTCAGTTTTTTCTGTTTCAGCTTCTTCTACTGCAGATTCTTCAACCGGCAATTCCTCCGAAGTACTTGTCTCATCTGTCACAAGCACATCGATTGTCTGAGGAACACTCGCCTCACACACTTCCTCAGATTCGTTCACGGTCAATTTACCTTCTGCTTCTAACGCCTGCTCCATGAAGCTCTTTTTATCATTTTCTTCCTCAGGTTCAGGAATACCCTTAATCTGACGGAAAATCTTCATAAACTCTTTACCAGTAATCGTCTCATGCTCATACAGATATTCTGAAATCTTGTCCAAACATTCTCTATTATCTACTAACATCTGCATCGCTTCTGAATAACACTGATTGATGAGTTTTAACACTTCTTTATCTAATTCTGCACGAGTAGCACCGGCAACATTATAGCTTGCCTGATAATCCAAATATTTATTTTCTGTAGATGCAAGACACATCATACCAAACTTTTCAGACATACCAAATCGTGCAATCATCGCTGTCGCAATGTTAGTCGCCTGCTCGATATCATTCGCTGCGCCACTGGTTGCTGATTCAAATACTAACATTTCTGCTGCACGGCCTGCCATGTAAGTACGAATCTTAGCAAGTAATTCTTCTTTAGTCTGTAAATATTTTTCTTCTTCCGGAGTCTGGAGTGTGTAACCTAACGCCCCCATTGTACGCGGTACAATCGTAATCTTCTGAACCGGTTCTGTATCCTTTGATAATGCCGCAACAATTGCATGACCAACTTCGTGGTAAGATACAATCTTACGTTCCTGTTCACTCATGACGCGGTCTTTTTTCTCTTTGCCGCCTACTGCCACTAACTCAAATGCTTCAAATAAATCTGCCTGATTTACATATTTTCTGCCCTTTTTCACTGCACAGATAGCAGCTTCATTGACCATATTCGCAAGGTCAGAACCAACCAAACCTGCGGTTGCCAATGCGATAGCGTCTAAATCTACTGTTTCATCCATCATAACGTCTTTTGAATGTACTTTTAAAGTATCAAAACGTCCTTTTAAATCCGGTTTATCTACAATAATACGACGGTCAAAACGTCCCGGACGAAGCAATGCCTTATCTAATACTTCCGGTCTGTTTGTAGCCGCTAAGATTAATAAACCTTTCGAGGTATCAAAACCATCCATCTCCGCTAATAACTGGTTCAATGTCTGCTCACGCTCGTCATTGCCACCGCCAAAGCGGGAATCACGACTTTTACCAATCGCATCAATCTCGTCAATAAAAATAATACATGGTGCTGCTTTCTGCGCATCCTGGAACAAATCACGTACACGTGCTGCACCTACACCAACGAACATCTCTACGAAATCAGAACCTGCCAGCGAGAAAAATGGTACGCCCGCTTCACCTGCAACTGCTTTTGCAAGTAACGTCTTACCTGTACCCGGAGGTCCTACTAAAAGAGCACCTTTTGGTAATTTCGCACCGATTTCTCTATATTTCATCGGGTTATTCAAAAAGTCTACTACTTCCTGTAAAGATTCTTTTGCTTCATCCTGACCTGCTACATCCTTAAATGTAACACCAGTGGTGCGCTCCATATTAAACACTTTCGCTTTGCTCTTACCAACGCCCATGGCTCCGCCGCCCATACGCTTCATCACGAAGCCCATAAGTACCCAGATTAAAGCTAATGGTAATACCAAGCTTAAAATATTATAAAGCCAGGTAGAAGTGTTATCCGGAATCGCACGCGAAATCTCCACACCTTCTGCCTTTAACAATGGAAGTAACTCTGTATCACTGATATAACCACAGTAATAATTCACCTTCTGTTCATAAAAACCGGTTGGTTCTTCTTTCGGTGTAATATTAATCTGATAGGTATCAAACTCTACTGCTTCTACCTCATCCGCTTCTACCATTTCTAAAAACTGTGTATATGTGATTTCCTTTGTACTCATTTCTGTAAAACGATTCATCATCATCGTCATAAAAAACAGTACTATCAAAGACGTAATCACATAAATCATAAATGTCTGACCACCACGGTTATTCTTACCGCTATTCTGGTCGTTATTTCCTTGGTTACGGTTATCCCCGCCGTTCGGCTGGTTTCCCTTGTTATAATTATCCATATAATTACCTTTCCTTTGTTACGTTAAGCTATGCTGTAACTATTCACCGTTACATTATATTGAAAAATCGCCCTAATTGCAATCTTTTCATAATTATTCCATGCTTTCACATTTACATCTGATGACGAACAACTGCATACTCATCATCCAACTGATAGTACGGACAATCCCGATATCCACCCTGTATCATTCTGGCAAAATCATCCTCATCCATATCTACTTCACAATAATAGCACTCATCCTCTTCATCATATACATTATAAACACATGTATCACAATTTGCTTTCGCCATTCTCGTTCCCTTTCCATTGCATTTTTTTCTTAATTGTGGTATCTTACAAAAGAATTTTACACAAATATTCACATTTGTAAAGGAGAACCACTATGTCTATGTACGATAATTTACCAAAAGATCCTGTCATTTTATTAAGTTTTACTAACACACAGCTCCGCGACACTTTTGATTCTTTGAATGCTTTCTGTACCAATTTCCAGATTACAGAAGAAGATATCTGCGCAAAACTTGCTGCATTAAACTATGCATATGACGAGAAAACCAATCAGTTCATCTAATAGTTTTCCAAAATCTCCTGCAAATACTCTTTATATTCCATGACAGTTTTTTCCGGACTTTGAATCTTTACTGCGCTTCCTAAGCCTGTGAGCCATCCGAAAAACTGTCGGCTTACCGCCACATTCACACGTACTAAAATATGTGTATCATCATAACTTCTCATCGGTATGTCATTTCCAAAACGATCAATAAACACACCTGTCAGCTGTTTATCGCATAAAAGTGTGACCGTTTCTTCTTCACCTGCAAACATACCAAATGTCTTCTTAGAATATGCCGCGATATCAAAATGCTCAAACCGTTCTTTTCCCTGCCTATTATCTTCTGACAATGAAATCTTTATCATTTTATCCACACGGTAATGTTTTATCATATCACTTTCATCATCATATGCAATCAAATAATAATTATCATCATCCCATGTCAAAGTCCACGGACTTACCTCATAACATTTTCCATCGTGACGGGGTATCATCTCTTTCTTTACATTCCAGTCGAAATATAAAAATCTTATTTTGACATTCTCTGCAATGGCACTGTATATCTGGTCAACGTTGTAATATATATTTTCGTTCACCGTTTTGCTGCGTCCCATCACAACTACCTGACGGTGAAGCTGTCTGGCTTCCTTTTTGCTGCACAATGTTTCTAATTTTCCAATTAATTCTCTGGACTTTTTCATTGTGATAAATTTAGACGACTGCACCGAATCCACTAAAATCTTTAATTCTGCCAATTCAAACTGGCGACTAACGAGCTGATAGCCTGCCGGTTTAGTCTTCACCTTCACAATATCAAATCCAAAATTGATTAACGTATCGATGTCATCATAGATACTTTTTCGTTCTGCAGAAATCCCCTGGCTCGACAAATAATCGATAATCTCCTGGGTCGTCACAATATGATGTTCATCCGTTTTTTCCATTAACAGCTGCATAACATATAACAGTTTTTGTTTTTGCTTTTCTGATTTTGGCATATCTGCTCCATTCACAAATTAATAATCGGTAAAAATCCCCCGACCACTGCCGAGGGATTTTTGAGGAGTTTAGTTATGAAAATGTTAATTTTATCAAAGAAGAACTGTTTTCTTCCTTTGATGAAATTAGTATACAAAAGAAATGTGTCTGAATTATGTCGATTTACAAAAAAATTTCTAAAAAAACCTTCTTTTAATTTAGAATTCTTTAAGATTTATCGACATTTTTTCATAATTTAATAAATTCTCACTAAGTTTCAATAACGCTTCTTCTTTTGCACTGTTTTCAAATACTACTTTTCCCGGTTTCTCAGATGGGTTCATAAGCCCATAATTCTCTAACTGACGTCTGGTCTCTCTAGCAGTCCCTTCACCACCATCAAATAATCTTACCCTGTAGCCTAACACTTTCTGAATCTTCTTTTTTACAAAAGGATAATGCGTACATCCCAACACTACCGCATCTATATCTTCGTATGGTGCAAATAAATGCTGCAAATAGTGTTCTAACTGGATACTATCCAAATCTCCTTTTTCCACAAACTCCATAAGTCCCGGACACGGGCATGGAATAATCTCGGCCTGTTCTTCAAAGCGCTGCATCAAACGTAAAAACTTTGTCTCCCGTACCGTCATCGGTGTCGCCATAACCAATACCTTAGGATAATTTCCGGAAAGTACTGCCGGTTTTAATGCAGGCTCTATTCCGATTACAGGAATGTCCTTATAACGCTCACGCAAAATCTGAATCCCCGCACTCGTAGCCGTATTGCACGCTACAACCAATGCCTTGATTCCCTTGCTATACAGATATTCTGCATCGTTGCATACTAACTCTACCACCTCATCTAACGACTTTGTGCCGTATGGTGCATTTGCAGAATCTCCAAAATATATATAATTCTCATTTGGCATAAGTGCTACTAATTCACGCAGCACACTAACTCCCCCTACTCCCGAGTCAAATACCCCTATCGGAAGTGTTGCTTTTTCTATACTATTTCCCAACTCACTTTACTTCCTTTGTCTGACCGTGTAACCACAAGTTTGTGATCCATCTGTTCTTTTAACTCTGTTACATGTGAGATAATTCCAACCATACGTTTTCCGTCAGAAAGTTGTTGTAATACCTCAATCGCATTCCTTCTGGCATTCGCATCCAAAGAACCGAATCCTTCATCAATAAAAAGCATATCCATCTGAATACCGCCGGCATTTTTCGCTACAATATCGGATAGCCCTAATGCCATAGCCAAAGCTGCCATAAAAGATTCTCCACCGGATAGTGTCTTTACATCCCGTTCACTATCTGTAACAAGACTATAAACCGCCAAATCCAATCCTTCGTTCGAACGTTTTCCCACATCACTTTCTTCTTTTAACTTAAGCATAAACTGCTGACCGCTCATCGTCAATAGGCGTTTGTTCGCTTCATGAATAATTTGCTTAAAATATTGACGCTGAATGTAGGTTTCGAAGTCGATTTTTGCAGAACCGGACAATTTTCCACCGGCTGTCCGATAAAGGCTCTTTACCACCTGATCTTCCTGTGAAAGTTGCTTTCCTTTTTCACGATAGTTCCTGCTGTTTTCTAAAATCGAACGATTCGTTTGATATGCAGTATGAAGCTGCATTTTCCGTCTCTCTAACTGTTTTACCTCTGCTTCCACTTCCCGCAGATTCATCTTTAACTCTATGGTATCCTGTTTCTCTTTGCCTTGTAATGCCTTTTCCCAAGTTACGAGCTGCCCGGATATAAGAGAGCATTTTTCCTGATACTCCCTACTTTCCCGCTCTAACTTTTCTCTACTGCGTTCCGGCAGATATGCTTGCTTGTAGGCCTCTTCGCTATCAAAAGAGGATTCCGTCAACTTCTTTTCATATGCCTCTTTTGCCTGTGTCACATTCCGCTCACAAGTTTTATATTTCTCTTCTTCCTGTTTTAACTGTCCGCGGCGCATCTGTAATTCTTCCTGCGCACTTTCCAGATTTTCCGAGCATTTTGCAAGTTTCGTTTTCGCTCGGTTCAATTCGCTCTCTAATTCACCGATTTTCTTTTTCACATCACCAATCGCCAACGCCGGATGCTCTGTTGAACCGCATACCGGACATGGCTCGTTATCTTTTAATTCCAACGCAAGCAAACCTGCCTGCTGTCCTATCAAAAGCTGATAATAGATGTCTTTTTGTACCTCTAACTGCTCTCCTGCTAACCTGCGCTTCTCGTCTAACGTTTCAATCGAACTTTCCAACTTCTTTTTCAGATTTGCAGACTGCTCCTCTTTTTTTACAGCCTCTATATACTTCTCTTCAAACCCACGGATTTTTTCAGCTTTTTTTGCCTCTGCAATCCGCACTATCCGAAGTTGTTCTTCCTCTTTTTTCCCTTCTAACTCTGCCTGTTGACGCAGCATACGTTCATACTGTTCGAACTGACGATTTACTTCTTCCATTCCATTAAGAGCAATCGATAATTTCTTTTCTTTCTCACGGGTATTTGCAAGTGCTTCTTCTACTTCCTTTCGCACCTGCACAATTTTTTCATTCAATTCCTCTAACGGCCATTCTCCTTCTTCAAACTGTGCTCTAAACTCCTCTGGAATCATAATCCGTGCTTGTTCCTGCGCATAAGCCCGCTTATTTTCCTCTATCTGATTATCCAACTGAATCGAACGATATTTTAATCGTTCCTGAATTCTCCAATATTTATCCGTTTGAAAAAGCTTTGAAAAAATCTTTTTCCGCTCGTCTGACTTCGTATATAGTAGCTTTAAAAAATCTCCCTGTGCAATCATGACAATTTGTGTAAACTGTTCCACCGAAAGTCCTAATATTTCTTCTATCTTTGCATCCGTAGCGGCCTTTTTTTCGGGAAATAAACTGCCATCCGGCATCGTAAGTTCTACACCAGATGCCACCTTCTGCATTTTCACCGTGCCATTTTTTAAAGTCTTTTCTATCTGATACTCCGGATTTCGCCTAACTTTATACTCCTGTTCCCTATAAACAAACGTCAACTCCACAAAAGTCTCTGCCGAAGCCACAGCATACTGACTCCGCATCATATTACCACTTCGCTCACCGCCACTAGTCTGCCCATAAAGAGCATAGGTTATTGCATCAAATATGGTTGTTTTGCCTGCTCCCGTATCACCGGTAATCAGAAAAATCCCCTGCTGCTCTCCCGAAAAATCAATCTCTGTCTTACTTCCATAAGAGCCAAAAACAGATATTATTATTCTTATCGGTTTCATCCCATGTCACCGCCTTCCTGTAAAACTGCTTTCAGCAAACTATCTTCCGATTCTGTCATTTCCCTTCCATTTAGCTCCATAAAGAACTTACAAAATGCTTCATACGGTGCCAGATTCTCTGTTTCAACCTCTCCAAGTTCTAATAATTTTCTGGTTCTGGCATTGTCAATCTTTATCTCTAATATATGATCATAGTACTCTTCTAAACATTCTCTCGGATGGCTCGCTTCCACTTCGTCTGTCAACGTAATACTTACATAATCATGGCACGTTTCATCCCCTGCCTGCGTAAGTAATTCTTCCATCGTTCCCCGTAATTTTCGTACCTTTCGCGGCAATTCTAATGGAAGTTTTCGAATGCAAGGTGCCTCCCCTTTTCCCTGCAATTCTACGAGTGTTACAAATTTTTCTTCGTCTGCCTCACTCACCGAATATGGAAAAATGGTTCCACAGTAATAATTCTTTGCTTCACCTATCTGCTGTGCACGGTGAATGTGTCCCAATGCTGCATAGTCAAATGGTTCTAACACCTTCACTTCCACATTATCAATTCCACCTACAGTATGCACCTCTGAATCACTTGTCACAGGTAGCGTACCACCTCCTGCATAAAATTGATGACTCACCAATACATTGCGTCTGGTCTGGTCTAACGCTTCCCTTTCTACCAGTCGTTCCACTGCGTCAGAAAAAGATAAATTCTCCTCCGGAAACATTTTCTTCAAATATCCCGGTTTCACAAACGGCAATAAATAAAAAGCCACTTCACCATATGCATCCTGTATTACGACACACTGCATATGCTCCTCTGCATTCATGGGCGGCATTCCTACGATATGAATCGCATGTTTTGCCAAAATCCGGCTGGCATAGTCTAAACGCCTTGCACTATCATGATTCCCCGCAACGATGCAAATCGTAAGTTTCTTCTGTACTTCATCTAATCTAGTCAAAAACTCATCAAATACCGCGATTGCTTCCGCAGAAGGTACCGCCGTATCATAAATATCTCCCGCAATCACTAAAGCATCCGGATTTTCCTCTTTTACATAAGCAACCACCTGTTGCAGTACATTTCTCTGCTCTTCTAGCAGACTATAATGATGTAATTGTTTTCCAATATGCAAATCTGACAAATGGATGAATCTCATAGAAACTCCTTCCCACCTATAATTGAACCGAAGTCCTTTTCCATCATAAGAATTTCCTAAATTGAAAGAAAGAGGCTGCCGCTAACTGCGTCCGCCTCTTTTATCACCTTTACTATTTTACTACCGCACGTGGATACTTCACACGAATCGCATCTAACATTGGCTCGTCTGGTTCAAACTCATAACGGCACATACCATTTTCGCCTTTAAAAATCACTGCATAGACTTTACCAGTAGAAACGCCAGATGTTAAATCTTTGTATCTATAATTACTGTCATTCTCATATTTATAAATGCTTCTGTCACCCCTTGGCGCAATCGTAAGCACGTCTTCCATATTCACACTCACAATATTTTTACGTTTTGCCTTGTTGATGATTCTCGCAAAATTCAAGTCCCCATCATAGTAGGTATACTCAAACTCGATATTGCGTCGGAATCTCCATACCCATAACGAAATCGCGATAATCGCCGGCACTGAAAAAATCGGTGAAACAAACAATGACATAAATGTCATCGAACATGACATTGCAAAAAGACACAATACCAATGTTTTCTCTATGCCTACCTGTTTTCTTGGAACAATTACTAACTTCTCAGTCATCACTACACTCTCCTAAATCATAATTCTTTTGACATTATATCACGAAGTATGCAAACACAAAATACCTTTTCTGTAATTTTTTCCCTTGACAAAGACCATTCTATCATGTAAAATCAATTTTGTTGTAGAGCAACTGCCCAGTTAGCTCAGTTGGTAGAGCAAGGGACTGAAAATCCCTGTGTCTCTGGTTCGATTCCGGAACTGGGCACGCATGAAGAGGAAAGATTTTTCGTAAGAGAAATCTTTCTTTTTTTATTCTATAGAAAAGACCTTGTTACGTTAAATAGTAAAAGTTTATGACTTTCCTATAGAATAAAAACAGATTCGTCACAAGGAAGATTTGTTTCTTTAATACTAATCTTTTCGAATCAAAAGTTTTTTAATAAGAATGCCGGTGCGATAATCACACCGGCATTTCACTTTTACGTTTAAATCTTAAATCTACGAACTTCTGTATTCAACTGCTCTGCAACATCCATATTGGCCTCTGCTTCACCACCAATGTCTGCAACACTCGATGTCAAACTTACGGAGGTCTCGGCTACATTCGTAATACCGCGTGTACTTTCTTCTACTGCGATATTAACTGCCTCGATAGCCTCTTTGATATGATCAATGTTCTCACGAAGCTGTCCACTTTCTGCCGCAAAACTCTGCATCATACCATTCATATCGCCTACATTTCTACGATACTCTTCACTAGTCGCTAATAATTTTTCATAACCTGCCATAGCTGTTTTTTCCATGAAAGACAACATTTCCTCGGTTTCCTTGGCGAGCTCATTTACTGCTGCTATAACTTCTGCACTTACACGACGGATTTCACCTGCTGCCTGTGCAGAATTCGATGCCAATTTACCAATCTCATCTGCAACAACCGCAAAACCTCGTCCTGCTTCTCCAGCTCTTGCCGCTTCAATGCTAGCATTTAACGCCAATAAATTCGTCTGGTCTGTAATGTTAATAATCTCAGCGGTAAGCTCACTGATTTCTTCAACTGCTTTTGAACGCTCAATCTTCTCATTAACGGTCTGTGCCATCTGCCCAGCCTGCTCTTTTGCTATTCTCTGCTGTTCTACCGCATCCTGATAGATACGAACTGCATCCTGCATTACCACATCCGAATTTGCGCTTCCCTCATTTGCACTGTCTGCAATTGCATCCACCGCGCCTGTTACCTGATATACCGCTTCGTTAATCTGCGTCAAAGAAGCATTGGTCTCTTCCATAGCCGCACTCATCTCTTCCATCGTTGCTGATACATCCGCAATATTCATCTCTGCATTCATAAGATTATCTGCAATCGCTTTGGATGAACCATTTAACTGTGTGGAATTAGCAGAAATATTCTTCATAATACTACGGATATACTCAAGCAAGTTATTGATATTTCCAGCAATCAACTCCATCTCGTCACCGGAATGAATATCCAGTTTCTGTGTTAAATCACCTTCATTATTCACTAAATCATAAACTTTCTGATTTACAATATGTAAGCCTCTCGCAACTGCATTAATGATAATACTCAAAATAACAATCGCCGCTGCCATGCTGATTACAGCCATTGTCATTACACGCTGTACGTTCGTATCCAAACGTTCCTTAACACCAGACGCATCGTAATCACTTCCTAGCACAGCTACAACCTGTCCTTTACTATTGTAAATCGGACGATATGCCGAAATCAAATCACCAAACTCTGTCTCATCAATATAATCCTGAACATAGTTCTCACCTTCAAAAACACCTTCAACTCCTCGTAAGAACTTTCAAATACATCACCGATTGCACACTGATCCTCAGAATCATCTGTATCCACACCATAGTACACATTTACACCATCTGTATATAATGTATACAAATATTTGATACCACAAGTTTCCTGAATGTTCCGAAGATTTTTCAACACTGTTTCGTAATTGGCCGAGCCTTCCTCTCCCGGTTGTAATCCTGCTACCTTATCGCCATCTACTGCCAGAACCGCAATCGTAGCCGCCATCTCTGCTTGTTCCACGCCCATCGCTACCATTCCGTTGTTAATCTGCACATAAGAGTTCACTCCTAAAAATGTACACGCTGCCAAAATTACGAGTACGGTCGGAATTAAAATTTTTAATTTGATCCCCATTTTTCTTGTCTTCTGCTTCATACATTTCCTCACTTTTTTATATATTGTTTTCTATTTAATAAAATGCTTAATCAATAGAAACACAATACTCTCCACTATTACTACTGCATTAAATTACATTCTAATGTATCCACTCAAAAATTAATATTTATTGCACCTTCGTTAACACAATCACACTGTAAGATGGTAACGTAATGCTTGTACCTTCCATCACAATATCCTCGGCGCTGGTAAGAAGTACACCACTCACTTCGAGTTCTCCCTCCATCAGTGTTACCTTTGATAAATCAATTACCCTACTTTCTTTTGCCAGGTTAAATACCAAAAGCACTTCTTCGCCATTATAGGATTTTTTCAATGCACTGATTCCACTTTCTTCCATCAATCCTTCTTCTTTTTCCACAACACCATGTGAAATAGCCGGGAACTGATTTCTTAAAAGAATCGTCTGCTTTACAAAATTATAAATAGAGTCACCATCTACATTCTGTTCTTCGAAACTTTCAAACTTCATATCGAAAGCTTCCCTATCTTTTGGTCCATCACACATACCTTCTGCATTTTCGTCCATAGACCAATACATACCTACACGTTTATTCTCATCTCTACCAGAACCTCTCATACCAAGTTCCTCACCATAGTATAAAAAGGCACTTCCTGACATCAGCAAATTCATGGCATGGGATAATTTCAACTGCTGGAACCCTTCATCTGTCTGATAATATCCCGCGCTTCTACTGATATCATGATTGGTGTAAAATGGCGAATCAATATAATTCTCATTCCATTTCGCAAAATCTTCCTGTGCACTAATTAATCTGCTCGCATACATTTTTCCATTGCCTTCTCGTAATGCAAGTGCGATTGTTCCACCATAATCTGCAAAAGCGAAGTTAAAGCAACTCACACCACTTGCATGATATGGTGCATAAGTCGCAATATTATCAAATACTTCCGCTACGATGTACACATCTTCATTTTTTGCTTTTACCATATCATTAAACCAGGTAAGCACTTCAATATTCTTCTCGTCTTCACCGGAATAAAATTCCTTCGCCGCATCTAAACGGAATCCAGTCACACCAAGGTCTAACCAATAATCTACCACTGCCTCAAATTCTGCACGAACAGCTTCATTTCCCATATTAAGATCCGGCATGCCGCTCCAGAACTGTCCTTCATAATACCACTCAGTTCCTTCTAATGGAGCATAGCCACTTTTCTGCTGTTTATCAAAGAAGTAATAATCCACATAAGGACATTCCTCTAAATTCGGCTCTGCTCCTGCCGGTAATGACTTCAAATACTCGCAAGCGGTCTGGAACCATTCATGCTCTGAAGAAGAATGATTCATTACCAAATCAATCATGACACGAATGCCACGCTCATCACACGCTTTCACAAATGCCTTGAAGTCTTCCATCGTTCCATATTCCGGATCGATTTCATAATAATCGATTACATCATACTTATGATAACTTGGAGATGGCATAATCGGCATGAGCCAGATACCATTACATCCCAAGTCTGTAGTGGTCGTTGGATCACCATCATTAATATAGTCTAATTTTTCCGTCAAACCTTTGAAATCACCAATCCCATCACCGTCACTGTCATAAAAACTGTATACAAACACTTCATAATAGGTACGATAATTATCATCTGTTACCTGTTGTGGTGCTGTATTGTACTGCTCCATGTAGGTGAGCGCTGTAATAGCAGGCTCCTGTTCTTCGGCACTTGTCGCAGGCTCACTACCAGATGCATCCTGCTCCTTTTGCACCGTACCGCCACAACCTGCACTCAGCGCACTTATTAACATAGCTATAGTCAATAAACTTGCAATGATTCTCTTTCTCATAACTTTTCCTCACTGTGTATAAATTTGGTATTATTATACAATAATTTTTTTGTTTGTAAAACAATAAAAGAAAGGAAATAGAATTAAAAATAGCCCATCCCAAAGGATGAGCTATTTCTTAATGCCGGCGACCGGAATCGAACCGGTACTGTATTTCTACAACAGGATTTTAAGTCCTGCGCGTCTGCCAGTTCCGCCACGCCGGCATATCATATTCGGTTGAATATAATCACTCGCATCTGCGAGAATGGGCGGAGGTGGATTCGAACCACCGAAGCAATTTGCAGCAGATTTACAGTCTGTCCCCTTTGGCCACTCGGGAATCCACCCATTGTTTCGGAACACATGTCCTAACAAAAATAGATTATAGCACAATGTTTTTGATTATGCAAGTATATTTTCGCGAAAATGCAGAGAAAAATATAAAAAAGTGTGCTGAGCACACTCTCAGCTCCCCTGCCCCTCATTCTTGAGGGGTGGGGTTATTTTTAACCCTTTATTCTTCGATAATAATTACATGA
>JAFYQA010000123.1 GCA_017547315.1 Roseburia sp.
ACAATACGTCATCTGGATACCAATACGGTCTATATCATGTTGCACGGCATAAATATACGCATAACACATTGCCTGCGCTTTATGCACCATCACAGGCCCTGTCATGGTATCTAATTTGCGATATACACCTTTAATCTCATCAATCGTAACCCGCATACTTTCGGTTACTTGCATGTGATTAAAGTTCATACTATAATCAATAACCAACTCAGCCTCTGTTTGGAATGCTTTCTCCAATCCCCCTTCGTCATGAACGGAATCTATCTGTATCCCATCTGCACGTCCTTCTATTACTAAATCATAATTTTCTTCACTAATGACTATTTTCAAAGGAACCTCTGCATGATAATTACTTCCTTTACGGCGCTGGATTTTACGATGGATGCGAGTTCCCTCCTGCATGGCTTCTGCCGATGCACCACGGCCAAAACGGTTATCGATATCACCTTCCCGCAGGATAAATTCTACGAGGTTACGCACGGAAATCTTAATGATACTTTTTTCTGTATTCTCTTTTTTCACCGTGTGCACCTCCTTCATTCACTTCATCTCCTGTATGCTTTCCTATTTGCTATTCTTATACCATTCCTTATATTATTATATCCGAACTAATGTACGAGAGCAATCCTTCGTTCTTCATTTCTTTAAATATCATTCATACATCGCCCAACCCCAGACATAATTTATCTCTCTAAAAGAGTAATTAGAAAATCTCTTTTACCCCAACTCTTGACAAAGAGCCAAAATAAGCCCATTGCTTCTGTCATGACAAAAGCAAGGGGCTCGTCCTTATTTTCTCAGTTCGAAAATACTTCAAACTTTATTCTTGCATATTAAATTCTGCTTACACGTATTTCTCAAGTGTTTTAGCAACAGCGCCTGGTCCAGCGATCATTTCTTCGAAGTACTGGCATACTAAGTCAGCCATACCAACTTCGTGAAGGTCAACGCCCCAGATCTTTGTATTAGCAAGGATGTCTTTTAATGTAGCCTTAACATCACAAGCTTCGCCAAGTTTAACGTCAGCTACTACTGGGCAAACTTCTGGAAGCATTGGGTCTGCACTTAATTCAAATGCATTACCATTGTCATCAACTGCCATTAAGTAACGTAACCATCCAGCAAATACTAATGGGATTAACTTAAGGTCTGCTACGTTTAATTCTGGAGATGCAGCATAAGCTTTGATTGTCTCACCGAAACGGATAGCAAGTTTCTGTGATGTATCTGTAGCGATACGCTGTGGAGCATCTGGCATGAATGGGTTAGGAATACGTACGTTAACTACTGCATCGATGAATTCCTTAGGATCCATGATACCTGGGTTAACTACTACTGGTAAACCTTCTACATAACCAACGCCTTCTACTAATTTCTTTAATGAAGGATTCTGCATTTCTTTAGAGATTAAGTCATAACCTAAAATACATCCAAATACAGCAAGTGTTGTATGAAGTGGGTTTAAGCATGTACAAACTTTCATCTTCTCAACTTTATCTACTGTTTCGCGTTCTGTAAAGATAATGCCGCCTTTTGATAATTCTGTTGGGCATCCGTTAGGGAATGCGTTTTCAATTACTAAGTATTCACATTCTTCAGCGTTTACGAATGGAGCTACGAAGCTTCCCATTGTTGTTTTAACTGTTTCTAATCCGTCGATGTTGTCTTTTCCTAACATTTCTACGATAGAAGCGTCTGGTCTTGGTGTGATTTTGTCAATCATTGACCATGGGAATGCAACTTTATTCTTGTCATCGATGTAAGCTTCGAAACCTGCATCTGCTAAGCCTCTCTTGCACCATTCTTTAGAGAATGCAGAGATTGCTGCGTATAATTTGTCACCATTGTGTGAGCAGTTGTCCATAGAAACCATAGAGATTGGTTTTGCACCTGCCTGGTAACGAGCGTAAAGTAATGAAGCAACTTTACCAATGTAGCTGTTTGGTTTTTCTGGGCCAGCTTCCATATCAGCTGCTACTGCTGGAGCGTAGCTTCCGTCTGGCATCCAAAGGTTGTAACCTTTTTCTGTGATTGTGAAACTTCCCATCTGTAAAGAATCTTTTGTGAAGATTTCTTTTAAACGGCTGTAATCAGCGTCGTTGTTTGAATCTAATGCTAATGATTCAACTACAGAACCAACAACTGTTTTTTCAACTGTTCCGTTACCTTTTAATGTAACTAAGATGTGGTAATCATCATGTGGATGATTCATTTTCTGAACGATTTCGTAGTCGAAACCTTCTGCTACTACGATACCACGATCCATTAATCCCTGATTTAAGATGTTCTGCATAACATTTGACTGGAACGCACGGAAAAGGTTACCACCACCAAAGTGTACCCAGAATGGATTCTCTTTTGTGTTAGCTGTTACCTGTTCGCGATCGAACTGTGGAAGTGCATATCCTGCTGCTTCCCATGCTGCTCTGTCCTGTAAGCCTGCTTTTGTTAATTGCATTGTTAAAACCCTCCATATAATTTGTTTTATAGTTTCCCATTAAAAACTGTGTCTTTCGTACCAGACCAGTCATTAATTCCATTATATATCATTTTTCCTATTTTCCAATTGATAAGATTGTTGCATACATTGCAAAAGTTGTGGTATGATAAGACAAAATACTGCAAACTACGCTACTTTACAAAGGAAAATACCATGAATCAAAATTTACAATCCACTTTCAATACCCGACAGTATATGCTGTCCAAAGATTATGAAATATATTACTACAATGATACCCATCCACAAAAAATGAAAGACCATTCCCATGATTACTACGAATTCTACTTTTTCTTAGAAGGCAATGTCTCTATCTCAATAGAAAATAAGAATTACCGTCTGGCCTTTGGCGACATGGTATTAATCCCACCTGGAGTGAAACATCATGTCATCATACATAATTCTGAGGTTCCATACCGTCGTTTCGTATTCTGGATCAGCCAAAACTACTGTGAAAGTCTAATCGCAGAATCAGACTCTTATGGCTATCTTACGAACTATGTATGCCAAACGAAAAATTATTTGTTCCACAACGATTTGATTACCTTCAATGCCATCCAGTTTCAAATTTTCCAGTTGCTTGAAGAAATCCAATTTGATCGTTTTGGAAAAGAAGCCCGCATTCCACTCGATGTGAATGCTCTTATTTTACACTTAAACCGTCTCATTTATGAGCAGCAGCATCCTAGAACTGAACGTGAACAGCAGAGCTTATACAAAAATCTGATTTATTATATCGACGAACATGTGAAGGAGGATCTTTCCTTAGAACAGCTCGCCAACGTATTTTATTTAAGTAAATATTATATCGCTCATGAATTTAAAGAACATAGTGGTATGTCTGTCCACCAGTACATCATGAAAAAAAGGCTTCAACTTTCAAAGGAATCCATTCTCGCCGGTGTTCGCATCACAGAAGCATACCTCGCTTGTGGTTTTAAGGATTATTCCAGCTTTTTTAGAGCGTTTAAAAAAGAATACGGTATTTCACCCAAAGAATATCAAGAAACCTCCGTATTGGAGTAATCAATCGCTTGTACCACTATTCAATCACGCTAATACGATTGCGCCCCTCTTTTTTGGCGCGATAAAGTGCTTCATCTGCGGCAGTAAACATACTTGCATAGTCTCTGAAACCTGCCGTAGATACCGCAACGCCCACGCTGGCTTGTATCGCAATGGTGATATTTCTCTCGGATGTTGTTTTCGCAATTTCCTGACGTAAAAATTCTGCCTGTAAAAGCAGGGAAGATACATCTTCCACATCTTTTACAAAGACCATAAATTCATCTCCGCCTACACGGCCACACAAGGCATCTCCTTTGAAAAATCTGCGAATTACTGCTGCTGTATCTGTTAAAATCGCATCTCCTGCTAAATGCCCTAATGTATCATTAATCTGCTTGAAATGATCCATATCAATAATCAACAATGCCGCAGCACTTTTTTCATCCATTTGTGAAAAATATTCATCCACCAAAAATTCAATGGTAAATTTATTAAATAAACCTGTCATCGGATCTAACTTGCTCTTTTGTTCCATCTTAGCAGATAAATCCCGTTCCTGATGCATAAATTCTATGTAATCAAAACTATATAATTTTGCTCTTTGCTGCTCTGCCTCATATTCCTGTATTACTGCCAACAGATTCTGAGTTGCCTGCCACTGAGCTTCTTCATCTCCATAATTTTTTGCATAAATCAATTCCAAATTATGCATGTCATATTTCAGATATGCCAATGGAATCATGTCATAATAACTTTTTATATAATTTAAAAGTGCTCTGACTTCTTTTTGCATTCCTTTTTCAAAAAGAAACGTACAGATATCAAAATAATACTCCAGGGTCTCAAAAAAACCTTCCTCTAAAATTGGCATCTCCAGCAAACGTTTAAAACACTGTTCAAACCTTGTCTTATCCTCTTTTACCAAAGCCACCTGCAGATTCAATTCTAACACTGGTATCAAACATGCATCCTCCGCCGTTTTTCCCGTCAGATGCTCCGTATTTCTTAAAATCTCCTCTGCCTCTGCAAACTTTCCTTGTTTTGCACAAATCAGGCCTTGATAAGCAAGGCAGATTGTTTCTATATTAGTCGCTACCTCTGGCTCAGACTGTTTTAAAACTTTTATCAATGGCAATGCATTTTCCTGATACTCTAAAGCGCCTTGATAATCCCCAAGTTTTCTATGAAAGAATGCAAGTGCTATATAACATTCAATCTGTTCTCT
>JAFYQA010000124.1 GCA_017547315.1 Roseburia sp.
ACACTCACGAGACTTCGTCTCGTTCGTTCACGGGCTCTCGCCCTATCAGACCTCATACAGACAAGTCTGACTGCTAGCAGTCGCCTTGGCTATCTTCTATCTTTACGCAGTGCATACTCACGAGACTTCGTCTCGTTCGTTCACGGGCTCTCGCCCTATCAGACCTCACACAGACAAGTCTGACTGCTAGCAGTCGCCTTGGCTGTATTTCGGTCTGGCACTGCTCGTTGCTTTTATGAATATTGTACTTCACATTTACTTCTCTCGCAATAAATTTTCTAACTATTTCATTCCGGGCAATTTTTCCTTGCAAATACATTTTTTTGGATATATACTTAAAAAAATACGTAAAAAAGGAGTAATTTTATGCGACATTTAATGAGTCCTTTAGACTTTACTGTCGAAGAGTTAGATACCTTATTGGATTTAGCCAACGACATCGAAAGTCATCCAGACAAATATGCTCATGCTTGTGCCGGCAAAAAGCTTGCCACCTGTTTCTATGAGCCAAGTACAAGAACAAGACTTAGTTTTGAGGCTGCCATGTTAAATCTCGGTGGTTCTGTTTTAGGTTTCTCCAGTGCAGATTCTTCATCCGCAGCCAAAGGAGAAAGTGTTTCCGATACAATTCGCGTTATTTCCTGCTATGCAGATATTTGTGCAATGCGTCACCCGAAAGAAGGTGCACCATTAGTAGCTTCCATGAAATCTACGATTCCAGTTATCAACGCCGGTGATGGCGGTCATCAGCATCCAACTCAGACATTAACCGATTTATTGACAATCCGCTCTTTAAAGGGTGATTTAGGCAATATTACCATCGGACTTTGCGGTGACTTAAAATTTGGACGTACTGTTCACTCACTGATTGATGCATTAATTCGTTATGAGAATGTACGTTTCATACTGATTTCTCCAGAAGAATTACGTATCCCAAGTTATATCCGTGAAGATGTGTTAGATGCTCACAATATTCCATACACAGAGGTAGAACGTTTAGAAGATGCTATGCCAGAACTTGACATCTTATATATGACCCGTGTACAGAAAGAACGTTTCTTCAACGAAGAAGACTACATCCGTTTGAAAGATTTCTACATCTTAACCAAAGATAAAATGGATATGGCAAAAGAGGACATGTTAGTACTCCATCCACTTCCTCGTGTTAACGAAATCTCAGTAGAAGTTGATGACGACCCAAGAGCAGCCTACTTCCGTCAGGCACAGTACGGTGTCTACGTTCGTATGGCATTGATTCTTACATTATTAGGAATTAAAGTTGAAGATTAAGTCTCTGAATCATATTCTTTCGCTATCCTGACATCGAATGTCTGATAGCCTCTGTACAGACAAAAATTACAGATTTCGTAACTACTCAGAGCACTATTCGCAAAATTGCCTTAGTTCTAAATAGTTACCAGATTTCAAAACAGGAAGAAAGGAAAAAAGATATGCTTACAATTAGCGGAATTCAGGAAGGATTCGTCCTTGACCACATTCAGGCAGGCATGAGCCTTCAGATTTATCATGATTTGAAATTAGACGAGCTTGATTGCACTGTTGCTATCATCAAGAACGTAAAAAGTAATAAAATGGGCAGAAAAGACATTTTGAAAGTAGAATGTTCCGTAGAAGCCCTTGACCTTGACATCTTAGGTTTCATCGACCACAACATTACTGTCAATGTCATCAAAGATAACACGATCGTTGAGAAGAAAGAATTACACCTTCCAAAACAGATTAAAAATGTTATCAAGTGTAAAAATCCTCGTTGTATCACTTCTATCGAGCAGGAACTTGACCAGATTTTCACACTGGCAGATTCAGAAAAAGAAGTATACCGTTGTATGTACTGTGAAGAGAAATACTCTAATAAGAAAAAATATTAAGCATTAAAAAGAGGCTGTCTCAAAACTATGATTTTTAACAAGTCATAGTTCTGAGACAGCCTCTAAAAATATTATTCATATTCTCTTATAACTTCGCTCTAACTTCTTCTACCAATGTCATATCACACTCTGCCAAAGCACATATGTCCTCATCCGACATCCCTCGCTTAAGCATATTTTCTACAATACTCATTTTCGCTTCTGTTAGACCTTCTGCTATTCCCGCTTCTTTTGCTTCTCTTAATTCATCAGATGGTAATCGTAATACTTTTCCGCCCATTGCCTCGCTCACCCTTTCCTTTAAATCCGGTTCTTTCCGCAGTAAGTACTCCACAATTCGACGCATCATTCCCGCCAAATCACGAAAAAATCCTATATCATCATTTTTTGCAATCTTTTCTAATCGAATAACAATACTCTTATATTCTTCTATCAATTGTTGCGTTCTCTGCGCATCTTTTGCAATTTTAGATAATTCCTTTTCATAATTAATGATATAATATGGCAACAAAATCAGCAAGTTCTTTTCAAAAATTTCTTCAACAGAATAATCTTTCAATCGTAGTACTGGCACCTTATAAGTCACTATCTGACCATCTGCCAAACGAATTTTTAAACGTTCTTCTTTTAAAGTATTGCTGTTAGACCTTAAATAAATAATACATGATCTCGGAAATTGCAGATATTTCTCTTTTTTATTCTGTCGCATTTCACTCAGAGCAATCATAAAATCATATTCCACCATACGAAGTATCATACTCCCATCTTTTTTACTCTGACATTCAAAGTGATATACAGCATCTCCTACTTTACTACAACTGTCCGCAACTACCTTTGAAATTACCTTTTGATATTCTTCCGGTAAACGTGTCACTATTGTATCCTCTGTAAAAGATGTCTGAAACACCTCATTTACAAGTGGAATCAACAATCTCGGCAAACGCTCCTGAATTGTCCGGAGAACATCATCAAAAATCGTACTGTTTTCCATCCAGTTCCTCCTATTTAATTTGTAATAATTTTGTGATAAAAGCATGATTTTTCTTATGATCTGCACAGTACCATTAAACTGGTACAAGAATTGTACGTAGATAGGAACTACCAGAATATAGCTCCCTACTGATATATGATTATTACCTCTAAAATGGATTAATCATAT
>JAFYQA010000125.1 GCA_017547315.1 Roseburia sp.
AGATCAGCCGATCAAAGAAGTTCGTCCAGGAAAAGAACTTGTTTATCCGGTATCACAGCATATCGGTGCACCGGCTAATCCAATCGTAGCAGTAGGTGATACTGTTTTAAGAGGTCAGATGATCGCAGAAGCAGGTGGATTTGTTTCATCTCCAATCTTCTCATCTGTATCCGGAACTGTTAAGGCGATTGAACCTCGTCGCGTAGCAGTAGGTGACATGGTAAAATGTATCGTAATCGAGAATGATGACGAGTACAAAGAGGTTGAGTACAAAGGAGTAGATGACGTATTCAAATTATCAAATGAAGAAATCATCGCATTAGTAAGAGATGCCGGCGTTGTTGGTATGGGTGGTGCAGGTTTCCCAACACATGTGAAACTTTCTCCAAAGGAACCAGACAAAATCGAGTACATCATTGCGAACTGTGCAGAGTGTGAGCCTTATCTTACATCTGACTACCGCAGAATGTTAGAGAATCCGGAAGCTTTAATCGCAGGTATGCGTATTATTCTTCAGATTTTCCCAAAAGCAAAGGGTATCTTCGGTATCGAAAACAATAAGCCTGACTGTATCGAAAAGTTACAGGAATTATGTAAAGGCGAAGACAGAATGGAAGTTTGTGCGTTAGAGACAAAGTATCCACAGGGTGGTGAGCGTCAGTTAATTTTCGCAACAACAGGACGTTCTATTAACTCTAAGATGCTTCCAGCAGACGTTGGATGTATCGTTGATAACGTAGAGACTATCACAGCTATTTATAATGCTGTTAAACTTGGTATCCCAGTTATGAACCGTGTAGCTACTATTACAGGTGACGGCGTTAATAATCCAGGTAACTTCTTATACTACATCGGTACCAATTATGCTGAATTAGTAGAAGCTGCTGGCGGATTCAAAGGCGAACCAGAGAAGATTATCTCAGGTGGTCCTATGATGGGATTTGCGATGTTCAATATCAACATCCCAACTACAAAGACATCTTCTTCATTACTTGTTCTTTCAAAAGACGAAGTAGCAGCAATGGAGCCAACAGCATGTATCAACTGTGGACGTTGTGTAGAAGCTTGTCCAGAACTTCTTATTCCTTCAAGACTTGCTAAGATGGGCGATAAGGGTCTTATGGCAGAATTTGAACAGTGGCATGGTTTAGAATGTATCGAATGTGGTAGCTGTTCATTCATTTGTCCAGCTAAGAGACATTTGGCTCAGTCTATTAAGTCAATGAAGAAACAGGTTCTTGCTGAAAAACGTAAGCAAGCAAGTAAATAAATGAAATTAGAACATAAAGAAAGAGGTGGATCCTGTGAGTGATTTATATCATGTTTCCTCAGCACCACATGTTCGTGCCAAAGATACAACAAGCAGAATCATGCTTTATGTAATTATTGCAATGTTACCAGCTACATTGTTTGGTATTTTTAACTTTGGTTTTAGAGCATTGTTGTTAGTTTTAGCCACCGTTGCAAGCTGTGTGGCTTCTGAATGGGTATACAACAAAATCGCACATAAAGAACAGACAATTGGTGATTTAAGTGCAGTTGTAACCGGTATGATTTTAGCATTAAACCTTCCAGTTAATCTTCCTATCTGGGAAGCAATCGTTGGTGGTGTATTCGCTATTATCATTGTTAAAATGTTATTTGGCGGTTTAGGACAGAACTTCATGAACCCAGCACTTGGCGCAAGATGTTTCTTATTAATCGCTTTTGCAAAAGACATGACAAATTTTGCTACTGATACATATACAGGTGCAACACCACTTGCAGCTATGCGTGCAGGTGAAGCAGTGAATACAATGGACTTACTTGTTGGTACATGTGCAGGTACAATCGGTGAGACATCTGTAATTGCCCTTATTATCGGTGCGATTTTCATGATTCTTATGGGTGTTATTGATTTAAGAATCCCAGGTTCTTATATCGGAGCATTTGCAGTATTAACACTTGTTTTTAGTGGATTTGATATTAACTATACAACAGCACAGTTATGTGCAGGTGGTTTAATGTTTGGTGCATTCTTCATGGCAACAGACTATGTAACTTCACCAATCACACCAAAGGGACAGATTTTATTCGGTATCTCTTGTGCGGTGTTCACATGGATTTTCCGTACATTTGGTGCAAATGCAGAAGGTGTTTCTTTCGCAATCATCTTAAGCAATATCTTAGTTCCACTTATTGAGAAGATTACAATTCCAACCGCATTTGGTGTTGTAAAAACAAAACCAGCGAAAGGAGACAAATAGAATGAATAAGAAAATTGTGCATGACGCTTTGGTTCTGATGGCATTCGCTTTGGTCCTCGGTGGTATTTTAGGAGCAGTTTATCAGATTACATTGCCAGCTATTACACAGGCTGAATATGAAAAAACACAAGAAGCTTACATGGCAGTATTTGCTGACGCTGAAAGCTTCGAAGAATTAGAGTATGACAAAGCTGCTGCTGCTGAAATGATGGCAGCTGGTGGATTTAAAGATTCTATTGACAATGTACAGAAAGCAATCATTGGTGGCGAAGTAGCAGGTTATGTTGTTACTGTAACAGCAAAAGACGGTAGCCAGGGCAGTATTACAATGTCAGTAGGTGTTAGAAATGATGGTACAGTAAATAGTTATTCTATTACATCCATCGCTGAAACTCCAGGTCTTGGTATGAAAGCAGTAGAGCCTGACTTTATTGCAAAATTCGAAGGCAAGAACGTTTCAGAATTCGTAGTAGTTAAGACAGCGGCATCTGCTGATCATGAAATTGAAGCGATTGCAGGTTCTACTATTACAACAGATGCAGTTGCAAATGCTGTAAATGCAGCACTTGTTTATGCTAGAAGTTTAGTAGGAGGTGCTCAGTAATGAATAAATATGTAGAACGTTTATATAACGGTATTATTAAAGAGAACCCTACTTTTGTATTAATGCTTGGTATGTGTCCAACA
>JAFYQA010000126.1 GCA_017547315.1 Roseburia sp.
AAGCTCTTTTACACTTATTTTTTCTAATGGTTTCTGTTTTCTCAGGTCGAAAAAAGCCTGTTTGATGCTTTGTCTGGTGCGTTCCGTTCGTAAGTCCATAGTACCTCTTTTTCGTCAATTTTTAAAAAGTGTTGTTTATTATACCAATAAATAAAATTGTTGGTGGCATTGTCCACTGAAATTTGTTATTGTTATTTTAGAATAAAAAACGAGGGTAGTCAATTAAATGATTGGTGTCGAGAAAATGAAATGTAGTAGTCGAATAAGATTAAGGGAGTAAAAAGATGGATTTGCAAAAGTACTATCGTGGTGAAGCGGTAGATATATATGAATATTTAGGATGCCATATGACTGAGTTTGGGGCAGTTTTCCGTGTGTTTGCTCCAGCGGCAGTGGGCGTTTCTCTGACAGGAGAATTTAATGGTTGGCAAGATACCCCTATGCACAAAGTCTACGACGGGAACTTTTGGGAATGTTATGTAGATGGTGTGTGGGAAGGCATGATGTACAAGTATCGCATTCACCGTAGAGATGGACTGACGGTGGATCATTGTGACCCTTATGGTTTTGGAATGGAATTGCGACCAAATTGGGCATCGGTTGTGCGAAATATGAACAATTATCAGTTCCGAGATGAGAGCTGGATGAAAAAACGTACGGATTGCAAGGATAAGCCACTTAATATTTACGAAGTGCATCTGGGTTCCTGGAAGTTAAAACCACAGAGCGATGGACAGCAGGATGAGGAAGATATTGCATATCGTTGGTACAATTATCCGGAGATTGCCAGACAGTTAATTCCATATATCAAAGAAAAAGGATATACACATGTAGAGGTGATGCCGTTAGCGGAACATCCTTCGGATAATTCATGGGGCTATCAGTGTACCGGTTTTTATAGCCCGACTTCCCGCTATGGTACGGTTAATCAGTTAAGAGAAATGATAGATCTTTTTCATCAGAGTGATATCGGTGTGATTTTAGACTTTGTTCCGGTACATTTTGCGATAGATGGATATGCATTGAATGAATTTGATGGTACAGCGTTATATGAATATCCACATTCTGATGTGGGACTTAGTGAATGGGGGAGCAGAAATTTCATGCATTCTCGTGGCGAGGTGCAGAGTTTCCTACAGTCGAGTGCCTATTACTGGCTGAAAGAATATCATTTTGACGGTTTGCGTATTGATGCATTAAGTAATATTATTTACTGGCAAGGGAATAAGGCACGCGGTGTGAATGAAAATGCCGTACGTTTTATTCAGCATATGAATCGCACTATAAAAGAGCAGTATCCGGGTGTGATGCTCATCGCAGAAGATTCTACAGCTTATCCGGGCGTTACAAAACCGACATGGGAAGGCGGTTTGGGATTTGATTACAAATGGGACATGGGGTGGATGAATGATACATTAGACTATTTCCGTCTGCATCCTCATGATAGAAAAAATGCTTATCATAAGCTGACATTCTCCATGATGTATTACTATAGCGAGCGATTTTTATTGCCATTGTCACACGATGAAGTAGTACATGGAAAGGCGACTATTACGCAAAAAATGTATGGCGATTATGATGGTAAATTTCCGCAGGCAAGGGCACTTTACATGTATATGTTTGCTCACCCTGGTAAAAAATTGAATTTCATGGGAAATGAGATTGCACAGCTTAGGGAGTGGGATGAGAAAAAAGAATTAGACTGGAATCTTTTTAGCTATCCGATGCATGATTCATTCGCTCGCTTTATGTGCGACTTAAATAAGGTTTATGAAGGTTCTTCTGCACTGTGGGAACAAGACTTTAGCGAGGATGGCTTTAAATGGATTGACTGCCATCAGGAAGAAGCATGCATCTATGTTATGGAACGTAGAAGCAAAAACCAGCGTGTGGTTGCGGTCTTTAATTTCTCAGATGAGGAGAAAACTTATCGATTAGAAGTAGAAAATGCAAAAGAACTTCGCTTATTGTTATCCAGTGATGCGGATATTTATAGTGGAAGAACACATTATGAATATGGGCAGATGTATAGGCTAGAACAGGGAGTTGTGGAACTTAAGTTATCTGCCTATTCAGGTATGTATTTTGAAGTGATAGTATAATTCGCAGAGGATTAAAGAAGTATTCTTAAAAGTAGAACTAGAAAAAAGGTAGATATATTGGTATGATATTAAGTAGGATACAATCTATCCTACTTAATTTTTAGTGTTCTTTAATTAGGAAATAAAGTAAGGACAATAGGAGGAAACGGTCATGAATTTAACAAAAGTACATCACGTAGCGATTATTGGAACTAATTACGAAGCATCCAAGCATTTTTATGTGGATTTACTCGGATTTGAAGTGATTCGGGAAATCTATCGAGAACATAGGGATGATTACAAAATAGACCTGCGTTTAGCAGATTGCGAATTAGAATTGTTCATCATAAAAAATGCACCAAAACGTCCGAGTTATCCGGAAGCGGCAGGATTACGCCACCTTGCATTTTATGTTGAATCCGTTGACGCCACTGTAAAAGAATTAAATGCATTGGGCATCGAAACAGAGCCGGTTCGCATAGACGAAGTAACCGGAAAGAAGATGACCTTCTTCTCTGATCCGGATGGACTACCACTTGAAATTCACGAATAGAAGGAGGAGCAACTGAATTTTCCAGTTGCTCCTTTTGAAATTAATTGTAAAATTTCACATAGTTATTTGACATTTGAATATAATAGTAGTATCATAACTATAACAAATAGTATTCAAAACTACATGCGAAGTTAATAAAAGCTATATTAAAGTATGAAATAGGATGATGTGAAGAGGGGGATGTTGAATGCAGATAACGATTCGTGAACCGGGTAGTGCAATCACGCATTTTATTGGGATGATGATGGCGGTGATAGCAGCCATGCCACTTTTGGCGAAGGCCGGGATGACAGGGAGTATGACAACAGTAGCGGCCATGATGATTTTTGCCATGAGTATGGTGTGTTTGTACGGTGCCAGCACACTTTATCATTCGGTGAATGTAACCGGAAAAGTATTAAAAGTATTTAAAAAGATTGACCACATGATGATTTTTGTGCTGATAGCAGGTTCTTATACACCTGTCTGTATGTTGATTTTACGGCATGAACTGGGATATCCGCTGCTTGCGGCAGTCTGGGGGATTGCAGTGGCAGGTATTATAATCAAGTTTTTCTGGGTAACCTGCCCGAAATGGTTCTCTTCCGTAATCTACATTGCGATGGGATGGGTGTGTATCTTCGTTGTAAGAGAATTATTAGAGACATTACCGGTAGCAGCATTTCTCTGGCTCTTAGCAGGCGGTGTGCTCTATACGGTTGGTGGTGTCATTTATGCGTTAAAGTGTCCGATTTTTAACAATAAGCACAAGTGGTTTGGCAGTCATGAAATTTTCCATGTGTTTGTCATGGCAGGAAGTATTTGTCATTTTATTTTTATGTATCATTATGTTTTATAAGAAAATGGGTAAAATAATGCAAAATCTCCAATCGTTTCTGGCGGTTGGAGATTTTTGTGTCTTTCCTAAGTACATAAAAAATGGTACAATAATGATGAATAACTATGAGGAGTATTTTTTTATGAAAATAATGATTGCATCGGACATTCATGGTTCGGCATTTTATTGTAGAGAATTATTGGCAGCATTTGAAAGAGAAGAAGCGGACAAACTATTGTTATTAGGTGATGTATTATATCATGGTCCGCGTAATGATTTACCGAAGGAATATGCACCGAAGGAGGTCATTGCCTTATTGAATGCGATGAAAAATAGAATTTTTTGTGTCAGAGGCAATTGTGACACGGAAGTAGATCAGATGGTATTAGAGTTTCCGATTTTAGCGGATTATTGTATTTTACCGGTAGGAGAACGCATGATATATGCTACCCATGGTCATGTTCATAACGTGGCCTCTTTACCACCATTGCAGGCAGGAGATATATTATTACACGGACATACGCACGTTCCGGCGTGGACAGAATTTGGAACAAATAATCTGTATTTGAATCCAGGATCTGTGTCTATTCCAAAAGAAGGCAGTGCACATGGATACATGGTATTAGAGGATAATAGAGTGACATGGAAGAATCTGTCAGGGGAAGTATATCACGAGATGGAGCTGTAAGATTATAGGATTAAAACGGATAGAGGGACGATAAAAAGGGATTTATATGGATATCAAAAGATTAAATGACAATCAGATTCGTTGTGCTTTAACTGAAGCAGAGATTGAGGAGATGGGTTTTAGCATTGACGACATTATAGGAAACGGTGAGATTACGCAGAAGTTTATGCGTGTTGTATTAGAAAAAGTAGAAGAGCAGGAAGCGATTGACGTGGAGCTGCTTTCGCCGATGGTACGTGCAGAATTACTGCCGGATCATAGCATGGCGATTACGTTTGGCGGCATCACGGAAGAAGAGAAAAAGGGCATGTTCGGTAAGATTCTTGAGATGATGAATCAGATGGCTGGCAAGACGGAAAAGGCAGAAGATAGTAGTTGTCCGGGATGTGAAGGATGTGCAGACAAGGCAGAGGAAGCATTTGAGCAGAAGTTAGAAGATGCGGACGAAGAAGAAAGTTTTTCACAAGCGACACCATTAGCATTGGCATGCGAGCACATTGATGATGCAGTACGTATGAGTAAATTATTTGCTGGAAAAGAGAAGGTGCCACAGAGTTCTTTGTATAAGATGGATGAAAAGTATTATTTAATCATGGATTTTAAAGGTTTTTCGAAACAGGAGATAAAACCATTAGCGTTTATGGCGGTAGAGTATGAGAATGCTCGTGTCGCAGTGCCGGCAGGTATCGCCTACATCAAGGAACATGGAAAATGTATTTTGGCACAGGATGCCATCTGTGATTTGGTACAGTTATAAGTAATAGGAAGGAACTGAATAATTACGTATGGAGAATGTGAGATGGATATAGGAGTTATTTTTGGACAGATGTTAGTCCTTCTTGCTATGATGGCAGTGGGATATTTTAGTTACAAGAAAAGCTGGGTGACCGATGATACAGCGGGACATTTATCGAAACTGGTAGTAAATATCTTTAATCCGATTCTGGTAGTGAATGGTGTTTTGGGACAGAATAGTGTAGCCGCTGGGGCGAATATTGGATGGAATATTTTTTTCATAGTGCTCTATTTTGTATTATTGTTAATAGCAGGAATTTTTTTGCCGGTGGTGTTGCGTCCGGAGAATGGACATAAAAATATTTACCGTCTGATGACGATTTTTTCGAATGTTGGATTTATGGGGATTCCGGTAATTAAAAGTATTTTAGGTGATGAAGCGATGATATATGTGGCGTTTTACATTTTAGGCTATAATATCATGCTTTACACAGTCGGTATGTTTTTGGCGCAGAAGGCTGGCGAGGAAAAAGTCGGCACAGGAAGTTCTTATTTAGAAGCACTCGCAGCGAATACTGCGAACCGAATGGAAGAGATGACCGAGCAGCAGGCTATCCGCGAGGTTTTTTATCAGACAAAGAAAAGTGGTATAGCAGAATTTGTGAAACGTATGTTAAATCCAGGCGTGTTGGCAGCACTTTTTGCGGTGTTTATTTTTGCCACTGGTATGCAGATGCCGGGACCGATTGTTACATTCTGTGATTATATGGGAAATACCACAATTCCACTTTCAATGATTATGATTGGTATCTCTATGGCACAGGCGAATTTAAGGGAAGTGTTTACGGACTGGCGGATGTATGCGTTTATTGCACTTCGTATGATAGTATTTCCACTTGCGGTTATGGGCATTTTTAACGGTGTATTAGGAAATCTGGCATCAGACGCAGTGATTACAGCATGGAATACGATGGATGCGAATGTATTTGGTGTATTTATGATCGAACTGGGGATGCCGGTCGGTAGTATTATCGTTATGTTGACGAGAGAAAGTGGCGGCGATGCGGATTACTGCACGAGAGGAGTGGTACTTAGTACATTAGCTTCGATTGTTACGATTCCTTTTATTTGTGCATTCTTATAATTGACTAGCGTGTTTTTTATTTGAATTATAGGTATATCAAATTTTGAAAAAATGTTTGGAAGTTGGGAATGAAACAGGAGTACTGCGATGTTGTATATAGGAATTGCAGCAGGGATTTTTATACTAGATTTTTTGATTAAAGGTTATGTAGATAAAAAGTATAGCAGAAAAGTACGGCATCCGAAATTTAATAATAAGGTCTTTATTGAGAAGTATTATAATAATGGTGCAATACTTAATTTTTTAGAAGAAAAACCGACAATACTGAAAGTTTTTCAGACGATATTGTTACTGGCAGTTTGTGTATGGCTTTATTTTTCCGTGCGCAGGGATGGCGGGAGAGTCAGCAACACCGGATTGGCGTTTTTAATAGGTGGTGGAGCAAGTAATTTGTTTGACCGCTATACGAAGGGCCATGTGGTGGATTATATAGGATTTTCTGTTGGACCGAAATGGTTCCGCCGGATTGTTTTTAATGTATCAGATTTTTTTATATTTATTGGCAGTGTACTGCTTGTAATTGGACAAAAGAATACATAACGAAAGGAAATGAAATATGACGAAGGAACAGTACATCAAAATTACAGAACCAATGCGAAGTGACCCGGAAAAAACGAAGAAGATCGTTAGTATGAATCAGATTCTTACCGGGGTTGTATTTCTGGTGTATCCTCTGTATATGGCGGTGCTTTACGGAGAAAAAGACCCGAAACTGATAAAGGTAATCTTGGTGCCGGCGATTTCATTCGTACTGGTAACGATCGTTCGTAAAATCATTAATGCACCAAGGCCTTATGAGAAATTCGATATTCCTCCGGTCATTGAGAAGGATACGAAAGGAAAATCGTTTCCAAGTCGACATGTTTTTTCGGTATTTATTATTGCTGTTACAATTTTTTATTCGCATCCGGGACCTGGCATTTTGATTGCATTAATCGGTGTGGCGATGGCGTTTATCAGAGTACTTGGTGGCGTACATGAACCACGGGATGTCATCGCAGGTGCGATAGTTGGTCTATTGTGTGGTATTGTTGGTTTTTATGTGTTCTAAATAGTTTTTGGGTGATTTACCAAAGGTATGCTTAAAACGTTTGTTAAAATAGCTGCAACTGCTAAAACCGCATTGTAACGCGATTTCTGTAACGGAAAGGTCGGAATTGTTTAAAAGTTCCATTGCTTTTTCGAGACGTAGCTGTGTGATGTATTCCGTAAGTGTAGTATGAAATACGTTTTTAAAGTATCTGGAAAAATATTTAGGTGCCATGTGAAAGTGTTCTGCAAGTTCATCCAAATAGATTGATTCCAGATAATTTTCATTAATGTAATAGAGGATTTCACGGTGCAGTTTGCTGTACGTGAGATCCTTTTTTGATGCCTTTATATCCGAAAAGCTGTATAGCAGGTAGATAAGTGATAGTAAGCAACTTTTGGTTCCAAGTTGATAGGCAGCATTTTTTTCATAATAAATAGAAATCAGTTCTTTTATTTTATTTTCATATATCGTATGAACTTTCGACTTAGATAAATCCGTAGTAAATTGCATAGTCCGTTCAGCTAATGGCAGGAGAAAAGAGAGATTACAATTGTCCTGCGTTTGAAAAACGAGCGAAGATAACGGAAAAAGAATGGTATAGTATACCGTGTCAAGATCAGTTACTGACATTTCGTGGATTTCCTGACTATTTACAAAAAATATACTTCCCGGAGTTCCAATATAAGAGGTTTTGTCAATAGTGAGGTGGAGCTGTCCTTTTTCTATATAGATAAGTTCTACTTCGTCATGCCAATGCAATGGAACGGAAAATGGATAATTTGATTTTCGGATGCGGTATAAGGCAAATGGATATTCCGTTGAACCGTGTGTAATAGGCTCTCTTAAATTCTGATTCATACTTAGTCTCTTTCTATTATCTTAGTTTGTAATTTTACATGATTAGTCTCTTATGTGTGTTTGAATCTATCTTCTGTTTAATAAGATATCAAAAAAGTAGAAAAAGTACAATAATATATAGAAAAAATGCTATTTGAGATAAGAAGAGTGAGATATCATACAATTATTAGTGAGAGTATGAGGAGAAATGGAGAAGACGCAGATGCAGAGAAAAAATTTATTTCAGCTTTTTGTGCCGATTGCTTTTGAAACATTGTTTTATATGCTGGCAGGTATGGTAGATACATTAATGTTATCTTCAGTAGGTGATACTGCAGTAGGGGCAGTTGGTACAGCGAATACGTATATCAGTGTGTTTATTATGATGTTTGGCGTGGTGTCAAATGGTATGATTGCAGTTATGACGCAGTATATTGGTGCTGGACGAGAAGGTGTGGCGTATCAGGCAAAACAGCTTGGTGTAATATTTAATGCGGTGCTTGGTATTGGAATGTCACTTTTCATGTGCTTTTTCTCAGGAACGTTACTTGAAATCGTAGGAGTGGCACCGTTACTTATGGGACATGCCAAGACCTATTTGCAGATTGTAGGAAGCTTTTGTTTCCTGAATGCATTGGTTCCGATTTTCTCAAGTTATTTGAGAGCGTTTGGACATACCAAACAGCCGATGATAGCAACGATTGTAGCCAATATAGCAAATCTCTGTCTGAATGCGGTATTCTTATTTGTATTTAAATGGGGCGTGGCAGGAGTTGCGATTGCTACCGTAATATCTAGGGTATTAAACCTAATAATTGTTTTCATTTCGGGTCACGTACTGGTTCACGCAAAAGAAAATCCGGAACGTATATCGAATAAAGAAGTCTTTACTAAAATTGTAAAAATAGGTCTTCCATCTGCAGCAGAGACGATGCTTTACAATATTGCGATGACACTTACGATTCGTTTCATGAATCAGATGGATGCAGAGGGAATGAATGTAACCGCACGTTCTTATGCAGTACAGATTGCAAACTTTTCTTATTGTATTGGAGCGGCATTGTCTGCAGCAAATGGTATCATGACTGGATGGCGAATTGGTGCGAAAGAGTATGAGGAATGTGACAGACAAACCAAAAAGGCAGCAGTTGTGGGAATTTTTGTGGCGACAATTTTTGAGGCAATTTTAGCATTTACAGCACCTATTACGGTCGGATTTTTTTCAAAAGATCCGGAAATGATAGCGTTGGTTCAGAAATTATTGACCATTGACATTGTATTAGAGTGTGGCCGTGTAACCAATCTGGTATTCGGCCAGGCACTAAAAAACAGTGGAGATGCACTTTTTACAACGATTATAGCGGCGATATTCATGTACTTATGTATGGCAGGTGGAACCTGGTTTTTCGGTATCCATATGGGCATGATGGCTGTAGGAGCATATATCGCCATGGCATTAGATGAATGTGTCAGAGCAGTCTGCATGTTCCTAAGATGGCAGAGCGGCAAATGGAAGACCAAGGGCCTTGTGCATAACTAAGATACATAGGACTTCTTACAGATGAACGTTTTATGTGGTAAACTTTCGGTTAGAAAATTATGGGGATGTGCGATACTTTGCTGATTTCCTTAAAAAATTGAAATAAAGTGCAGACATTTTAGAACACATATTTTTCGGGGTTCTGGAGAAATGTTTAGAAAGTCTTTGCGCAGAATGCCGGAATTACGTTTCGTGTCCGCTATGCGTTGCACAATTTCGGGGAAATATCTGCATAGCACGAACAGGTGCCTGTTGCAGCTTCCTAAGAATCGCTAATAGGGGGCTTTGACAAATTCGATATTAAATCCGCACGTCAAAAACTCAAAGGGGCTTGATTTATAGCTATTGGAAAAATCCAATGTCTAC
>JAFYQA010000127.1 GCA_017547315.1 Roseburia sp.
AGGAAGCGGTAGCACCGCTTATAGAAAAAGAAATCGTTGGAATGGAAGAATTATATCAGCAGATTTTGGATATGAATAAATAAAAGACGAAAAAAGGTTAGGGTTTTGCGTATGCAAAACCCATTTTCTATGTTTTGAATAATTTCTATGTATACATGTAGTAATTAGATTGAAATATAGACAAAAATTGAATATAATATTGGTAACGCTTACATAAATCATTGTGTGCATGTCTGAACACGGATAGACACTAATGATTAGAAAAAACGCATTGGAAGATGCGAGAATGAGGGATAACATGTTAGGATTTGACCGAAAGCCGATTCGAGGACAGAGATTACAGCCGCTAGATACGATTGCAGGGTTCCGCGTACGACCAGGTTATTATAATAGAAATGGTGCTACTCAGACATTGTTTGGTGTTAGTTTTACAATTTCTTCACATGGTGCGAAAAAGTGTACACTGTTGTTGTTCAAACCATATCAGAAGGAGCCATATGCGAGAATTCCATATCCGGATTCATACCATATAGGGAATACATTTTCTATTTTTGTATATGATCTTCGCATGGAAGACTTTGAGTATGCTTATCAGTTTGATGGTCCTTATGATGAAGAAAAAGGATTGCGTTTTAATAAGGATAATATTATTTTGGACCCTTATGCTAGAGCAGTAGCGGGGCAGAGAGAATGGGGACAGCGCCCGTCAGGAGATGAGAAAGATTTTGTATATCATGCAAGAGTAGTGGAGAATAACTTCGACTGGGGCAAGTTGAGACAATTAGAGACGCCGTTTGAAGATTTGATTATTTATGAAGCGCATGTGCGTGGATTTACGAAGGATAAGTCTTCCGGAGTGGGTAATCCGGGAACATTCCAGGGACTTCGTGAAAAGATTCCTTATTTGAAGGACTTAGGAATTAATGCCGTAGAATTGATGCCGATTTTCGAATTTGACGAGATGGAAGGCACGAGAGTAGTGGATGGCGAACGCCTTTATAATTATTGGGGATATAATACTGTGTGCTTTTTTGCTCCGAATACAGGATATTCTTCTGTAATAGAGCATAATCACGAGGGTGATGAATTAAAGAGTTTGATTTATGATTTGAAGGAGAATGGTATTGAAGTTATCTTAGACGTTGTATTTAATCATACAGCGGAGGGAAATGAAAATGGTCCGACATTCTCGTTCAAAGGAATTGATAATAATATTTACTATATGTTAACACCGGAAGGATTTTACTACAATTTTAGTGGATGTGGTAATGTTATGAACTGTAACCATCCGGTAGTATCTCAGTTTATCGTAGAATGTCTGCGTTACTGGGTAACGGAGTATCGAGTAGATGGTTTCCGTTTTGATTTGGCGTCGATTTTGAGCCGTGATGAGCATGGTGCACCGATGGAGAATCCACCGATTTTACGTCAGCTTGCGTGTGACCAGATTTTGGGAAAAGTGAAGCTGATTGCGGAAGCGTGGGATGCAGGTGGTTTGTATCAGGTAGGAAGTTTCCCATCATGGAGCCGTTGGGCTGAATGGAACGGCAAGTACCGTGATGATATGCGTAGTTTCTTAAAAGGTGATGGTGGTATGGCGGGTGCTGCGATTACACGAATCACCGGTTCAAAAGATTTGTATGGTCCGAGTAGAGAGAATGCATCGGTGAATTTTATCACTTGTCATGATGGTTTTACCTTATACGATTTGTATTCGTATAATACGAAACATAACGAGAAAAATGGTTGGGATAATACCGATGGTGATAATAACGGACATAGCTGGAACTGTGGCGTAGAAGGTGAGACTGACTCAGTAGAAGTGGAATCACTTCGTCGTCGAATGATTAAGAACGCCTGTGCTACGTTGATGTGCAGCCGAGGCGCAGCGATGTTCTTAGCAGGTGACGAGTTCTGTAATACACAGTTCGGTAATAATAATGCTTATTGTCAGGATAATATTATTTCGTGGTTGGATTGGACTCGTTTGGAACAGTATAAAGAGATTTATGAGTTTTTCCGTTTTATGATTGCATTCCGTAAAAACCATGCAATTTTACGTAAGACTACGAAATCGGCACTTTGTAAATTGCCAGAGATTAGTATTCACAATGGTTTCCCTTGGAATGGTGGTACAGATTATAACAGTAAGTTAATCGGTATCATGTATGCTGGCCGTGATGAAAAGGATATTCGAGATGATGTTATTTTCTATTGTATGAATGCGTATTGGGAGCCGCTTATTATGCAGTTGCCAGAGTTACCAGCCGGATTACAGTGGAAAGTAGTCGTGAATACCAATTGTGAGTATTTTGATGGTAAAGATTTTGAATCTGAAACAGAATTTTATTATAAGAAAACAGTAAAGGTTCCACCTAGAACCGTTGTTATTTTAGAGGCCGAGACAGTTAGATAAGAGAAAGTCCCCGGAGTGTTAGAGTACTCCGGGGATTTGTATTTAGTTTTGCTTCCAAAAAGAATATTCTTTGGCCGGGGGAGTGCGTAAACAAGCTGAAATATTAATAAGAACTTGTTGCATGTCTGGGGAGAGATTGCGGAAATTGCTGATGAGAATACCTTCTTTTTCTGTATAATAGAGGTCTTTGTGATGACGAATGGTAGTGCGGCCAATCAGATAATCGGTGCTAGTATTTAAGAGAATGGACATTTTTAATAGTGTTTCACAATCTGGAAGACGTCGGTCTTTGATATAACCGGTTGCAGTGTTGTAATTGATGTGCAAATAGCGAGCGAATTCGCTTCGTGAAATCTTTTTCTCATCTAAGAGGGTTTGGATACGTGTTCCCATGTTCATAGTAAAACTCCTTTGCGTTATTCTGTAAGAACATTGTAGAATAACGCTGGGAGATTGTTATAAAATGACGCGAATCGCGTAGTGCATTCTTAGAAACTAAGAAAAATGGTTGAACCTGTTAGGTCCAACCACCATCTAATGTTATAATTTGTCCAGTTAAATAGTTGTGTCCAGATGCTAGATCCAGAACTAAATTGGCGACTTCATCAGGAGTACCAAATCTTCCTGCTGGAATCTCGTCTGCTAAAGCAGTGCGGTCTTCTTCTGAAAAACAGGCGTTCATCTGTGTGTCGATACATCCACAAGCGATGGCATTTACCTGAATGTTGCTAGGTGCGAGTTCCTTTGCTAAGGCTTTTGTGAAAGTATTCATACCGCCTTTGCATGCAGAATATGCTACTTCACAGGAG
>JAFYQA010000001.1 GCA_017547315.1 Roseburia sp.
AAGCATGTTTTCAATTTTAGCAAAAACACGCATATCCTTTGCCCCTGCCGCTTCTAATGCACCTTCTAAATTGCAAAGGTCTTCTTTTCCTCTTACGAACGGAAGCATAACACCGGTAATTCCATATTTCTTTGCTTTTTGAATATTGTCAATATCACTTTCTGTAAGAGTCGGTACTTCAAATGTAACTCCTGGGATCGCAATACTCTTTTCACTACGCAGAATACCTCCACGTACTACAATACACTCTGCTGCTCTTGAACGTTTTTCCTCTACTTCTAACAAGATTTTTCCATCATCAATTAAAATAGAAGTTCCTACTTCTAATTTATCAAATACCGGTCTTGGAAGCGCAAGTTCTGTCGGATCAAATAAGTTCGTCTTACCCTCCGCCATAACAGTCAGTTTATCACCTTTATTTAATTTGCGCTCTGATGGAAGTTCTCCAATTCTCATCTCTGGACCAATTAAGTCAATCAACATCTCCAAATCAGGCTGTGTAGGATTATCACTTTTTATTTTATCGTAGGCTGTTCTAATATTTTCAATCCAATCTGTAACCTCATCTAAATCCACATGTGAAAGATTCACTCTCACGCCTGTCATTCCTTTTTCAAATAACTGAACTAACACTTCTGTGTCGCAGCAGGCTGGTCCTACTGTACCATATACTTTTGTACGCATAATTTAGAATACCTTCTTCCTTCTTAATAAGAATATTACAATAACACATATTAACAGTGTCACACTGCAAATCGCCAAAAATCCCCACGGCGAATCCGCCAACGGAACTCCAGCAGAATTAACATTCATTCCGTACAACCCGGATATAACGGTTGGAATCGCCATGATAACCGTAATAACCGTAAGGTACTTCATAACATTATTCAAACGGCTGTCAATAATAGAAGACAATAACTCTCTCGTACCATTGATAATATCTCGGTAAATAGTCGTCATCTCGATAGCCTGTTTGTTCTCGACAATAACATCATCCAGCAATTCTTTATCCTCTGGGTACTGCTCTAGACGTTTATACCTCGTTAAACGATCAAGCACTACACCATTTGCTCGAAGCGATGTAGCGAAGTATACCAGCGTGGACTCTAGTTCATGCAACGCAATGATGTCTACGTCTTCCGGGTCATCACTGATATGTTCTTCAATCTCATTACGTTTCTTGTCAATCGTGCGAAGGTTTGCCTGATAATTCCCCGTCGCATAAAACAATATCTGATACACAAAGCGAAGTCTCTTTTTGGTACTGAACTCTTTTACCCTTCTATTAATAAAACTCTGTAAAATCGGTGTATCTTCTGTACAAATAGTGACTATTACATCCTGTGTCAGAATAATACCTAGCGGAATTGTCGTATATACATGCTTCTCATGTCTGACTTCCGTAGCCGGAATATCCACAAGAATCAGTGTATAGCCATCCTGTAATTCAATTCGTGAACTTTCTTCCGGGTCGAGAGCAGCCTGCACATCTTCGATATCTACCATCAGTTGCTCTGCGATATACGTACATTCTTCCTGCGTCGGATTAATCATTCGCACCCAACATCCATCACATAGTTTCTCTTCTTCATGGATAACCTGGTCGTCTGTCTTAAAGTATTTTAACATGCAGTTTCCTCCTCACTCTTATTATGGGGAGCATTTGCTATCTTATGAGAAAAAATACACTCACATCTATTTTAACTCATAAAGTAGCAAAGCTTCCGTTTCCCGAAAGCCTGCTCTTTTTTATCATAACATATCTGTTTTTTTCGCTCAACGTTTTTTTACTTTTTATTTACATTTGAACCAAAATAATTGCACTAAACATTAATAGACAACCAAACAATTCTCGCGCTGATAATGCCTGCCCCAAAATTACCCATCCGGCAATAACAGATATCACAGATTCCATACTCATAAGTAGCGATGCAACCGTCGGATTCATCCCTCTCTGCCCTATAATCTGCAAAGTATACGCCACACCGCTCGACAATGCACCCGCATATAATATAGGAAGCCATGCACTCATCACAGCCTCAACCGTCGGTGTCTCAAAAACAAACATTCCTATGGTCGCCCATGCACAACAGACTGCAAACTGGATACAGGAAAGTTTTACACCATCTATCTGTGGTGCAAAATAATCCACCACTAAAATATGAAATGAAAACGTCACTGCACAGAAAAAGGTCAGCACATCACCCATTTGTAATGTTACACTTCCAGATGTCATACACAAAAAGTATAATCCCAAAACTGCCAGAATAACCCCTATCCAGATTCTAACTCCTGCCTTCTTTTTCAAAAAAATACTCACGATCGGTACAAGTACAATATACATAGCCGTGATAAAACCAGACTTACCAACCGTTGTATACTGTATACCAATTTGCTGTAAAATACTGGCCACAAACAACAAAGTACCGCAACACACACCTCCTGTTACAAGCACCTTTCGATTCGATAGCTGTGGGGTATTTTCTTTTTTTCTATCGCGAAACCAGATATACGGAAGCAATACTGTCATACCGATAACAGAACGTGATGCCAGAAACGTGAATGGTCCCACATACTCAGCTCCCACACTTTGTGCCACAAACGCAACGCCCCAAATTGTCGCTGCTAAAAGCAAAAGTGCCGACTGTCTCAATACAAATTTATTCATAATTCAAACTCTTTTCTATATTATTTACCAACTTACAATCGTTTCTCATTAGAACACGTCATAGAACCAATTATTAGACAACCGGAATGTCCGCCACGCCCATCATACAACAAATTCCATACAACACCAGCAAATGTGCCGGATAGAAAATGTAAAACAGCCATTTCACATTCCATCCTCGTCTGCCATCATAAAGTGCAACTGGGATAAATGCCAACAGTGCCGTTATATTATCTATAAACAGTACACCTCCGGCTACAATCTGGTAAAAACGATTTGACCGAAGCATGTAAAATACAACGAGCACCATCACACCTAACATTCCATAATCCGTTCTTAAGACTTCGGCTACACAGCCGCCAGCCAAACCAACAGCCAACTGCAAGATTAGTTTCAATACAGGATTGAAAATAGGCGCCTCTTCTACTTTCTTATATGCCATAATCGTAACCAGCCCAATTGCCAATGTAAAAAATACATTCTGATACTGGCATTCCAACAGCGTAGCAGAAAAAGCTAAATCAAATGGTATCTCTGAAATCGCCGCAAATAAAAACAAGCGCGCCGCATATTTTTTTGCATTTTTCGTATACTGGAATCCTTCAATTAATAAAAAGCAAAAAATCGGGAATGCAATACGCCCTATCATTCGCAATGTTCTATATGTATCATACAAATCCGAATTGCCTGCTATTATCATTCTTGCAAGAACCGCTGCTCCAATGTGATCAATAAGCATCGTTATCATCGCAATCATCTTTAAAGTACTTCCTGATAAACCTTTATTCATATAACTTTATACCTTTCCCAAACAAAAAAGAAGCCTGACAAGCAGGCTCTTTTTGTTTATTTCATTCTGGCATGTCTAATGCTGACAATCTTATTCTCCTACAAACTCGCTCATACATCTTCTGTAAGCTGCAACAGGATCTTCTGCCTGCGTAATAGGTCTTCCTACTACGATGTAATCTGAACCCCATTCTCTAGCTTTTGCAGGAGTAGCTACACGCTTCTGATCACCGATGTCACCATCTGCAAAACGTACGCCTGGTGTAATTGTGAAGAAATTCTCTCCACATACTTCATGTACTTTTCCAGCTTCAAGTGGTGAACATACAACACCGTCTAATCCAGCTTCCATTGTATTCTTAGCATAGTGCATTACAGTCTCATCGATTGGTTTTTCAATCCATAATTCCTGCTGCATAACTTCTTCACTTGTAGATGTAAGCTGTGTTACTGCAATAAGAAGTGGTCTTGTTCCATCTTCTCTTGTCAAACCTTCGATTGCTGCAGACATCATTCCCTTTGTACCTGCTGCATGTACGTTACACATATCTACGTCTAAGTTAGACAATACTTTCATAGATTTTTTTACTGTATTTGGAATATCGTGTAATTTTAAATCTAAAAAAATCTTATGACCTCTCTTTTTAATCTCACGAACGATTTCTGGACCTTCTGCATAGAAAAGTTCCATACCGATTTTTAAAAATGGTTTCTCATCCTGGAATTTGTCTAAGAAATTCATTACTTCTTCTTTGCTATTAAAATCACATGCAATAATTACGTCTTTTGCCATCTTAATGACCATCCCTTCGTATTTTCTTCCGTGCGTTGCACAGACGCCCTATACGCACTTTGGCGCGGATAACATATGACATATTATCCCATCAGAGAAATTATAACACGATACCAATATTTTGCAATGATATTTCGTGGTTTTTCACTCAACTGGTGGTTGATTTCGCTAAAATTTGCCTCTATTGAGATTTCTTCTTTTCATTGCTATCATAACTATATCAGCCGGCGAGAAAATAACAAACAAAATTGGAGATAAACTTATGAACATCGGAAATCAAATCAAAACATTCAGATTAGAGAAAAAAACAAAACAGGAAGAATTAGCAGAATACTTAGGTGTATCAGCACAGGCAGTTTCCAAATGGGAAACGGGCGCCAGTACGCCTGACATCACCTTATTACCGGGCATCGCAACTTATTTTGGCATTTCTATTGATGAACTTTTTGCATTACCAGAAGAAGCCCAGTATGAGCGCATTGAAAACATGTTTTTCCATGAACGTCACATTCATCCGGAGACTTTCGAACAGTCTGTCCGTTTCTTAAATGACCAGATTGTAAAAGATGCCAATAACGCCAGAGCTTATGAAGACCTTGCATACCTTTATAACCACAGAGCAGCAAGTGACCACGCTAAAGCTTCTGAATACGCAAAACGTGTATTAGAGCTCGATCCAGAAAGCAAAGGCGGCTGGGTTGCTTTCCTCGAAGCCAATAACGGTGTATGTGGCGACGAGTGGTACGACAATCATTTTACAGTTATTCAATACTTCAAGGAATTTTTAGAGAAACATCCGAAGAACTTCCGTGGATTATATGCGATTATCGAGAACCTTTTAGCAGATGGGCGTTATGATGAAGCAATGCCATATATCGAAGAAATCGGGCAAGTGAAAAACAATTCCCAGATGCTCATCTATTCCGGAGACATTGCCTTCGGACATGGAGATATCGAAAAAGCAAGCGCCCTATGGAATCAGGCAGTAGCAGAACACCCAGATGAATGGCAAGCATATTGTCGAAGAGCTGACCGCCTTAAGAAACTTGGTCTTACCGAAGAAGCCATTGCCGACTATGAAAAGTGTGTCGAAATGCAGCCTGCACCACACATCACAGATGGTTTATATTCTTTGGCTCAGGTACATGAGAAGCTCGGTGACTATGAAGCCGCTATAAATGATAATGAACGCATTATCAAATACCTCGCATCCGACTTTAACGTGACAAGCGGTGAAGAAGTCGATTCACGCAAACGCGAAATTGATCGTTTGAAGAAACTTATATAAAAAGAATGGAGCTGACAGCACGCGGTCAGCTCCTTACCCTCATTACATTATTTATTTCTTCTCCTATTGGAAAACAAATCGTAAAATTGCATCTTCTACAACTTTACGTGTCGGAATACTTGCAAAATTGTGATTACCGCCTTCCACTAAAACAAAAGTACAGTTCTCACCGTATACTTCCATATACTTATTGCAAATCTCTTCATACACCATCTGGTCTTCGGAACCTTTCAACAAAAGCACCGGACCATTATATCCTTTTGCCTCTGTAAATGGTTCATATGGATGCATCGTTTTGTTAAATGTAGTAGAGAAACATAATCCTTCAACATCAGCAGAAAAGATTCCCTTTTCTTCCATTGCCAAAACACGATCTAATGCGCCAATCCACATTGCTGCGCCCGGTGCCTGCAGGATTAATTTTGCAGGTTTTAAACATGGCGCCATGGTAGATGCTACATAACCTCCCATGCTGTGCCCCATTAAAATTACCTGTTCTTTATCTGTCCATTCCTGTTCCAACACCCAATTATAGATATCTTCTGCATCTTCTAAGAGACCGGTAAAGGTCATATCTTCAAATTCACCATCGCTCTCGCCGTTGCCGTAAAAATCAAAACGCACAAATGCTGCACCATTTTTTTCTAATGCCCTCGCCTGCTGCACATGCAAATTCTTATATCCGCATTTATTGCCACCGAATCCATGCAGATTCATAACCACCGGCACCTTGCCTCCTTCAAGGCAGGTATCCGGTAAATTTAACATTCCGCGCAAGGTGTGGCCTGAGCGATTCACAATTGAAATCTGTTTTATCATAGCTTTATCCTTTCGCTATTTATAAATTAACCAACGTTTTTCTGCGCACGTCTCTCAGCTAATGTCTGAATCATTTCCTGAGTTTTCGCTTTTGTTAATGGATATACGAATTTCAATACGAGGATTGCCAATAAGTAGCCGCCTACGTAAAGTGTTGTATACCAACTCCAGATATTCTTTGTAACAGCTTCTGTCTGAACAGCAGCGTTTACATCATATCCTACGAATACAAGTGCCAAGTTTGCTAAAGATGCAGAAACTGCATTTGCGCATTTACGAACGAATGAGTATGCAGAATATACGATACCTTCGTTTCTCTTGCCGTGGATTAATTCATGGTAATCGATAGAGTCATTTACTAATGCCCATACAAGTACCTGGAAACCAGATACACCAAGGTAACAGATACCATTTACGATGATAAATGTCATACCATCTGTAAGTGGTACAAAGTGAAGGATTGCATATACGATTACAGAGAATGTTGCTGTAACGGTAATAGTTTCCTTCTTACCAAATTTATTTGCCAAGAATTTAAGACCAACAAATGCAATTGCTGACCAAAGAACACTTAACATACCGCTCATAGCTGAAAGCTGTACGTTTCCAAAGTAATCTTTGTAAAGATATGTATTTAAACCATTTACAACACTAGCACCAACCATACCGATAAATGATGCTAACATACATCCGATTAACGCACGGTTGCTTAAGATTTCTTTTACAATTTCAAAATAGTTAATTCTCTGTTTTTCTTCTTTTACAAGTGATTCAGCAACCACACGTTCTTTACACCAGAAGCTTGTAAGCATTAAGCAAACAACACCCACTGCTGCAAAAATAGCTGCTAAAACAATAAATCTTTCTGGTACAGGCTGGTTATCTTTGTATAAGAACATTGGTCCAACGATAACAGCTACTGTCATAAAAATTGTACCACCTAAACTTCTATAACGAGAAAGATCTGTTCTCTGGTTCACATCATCTGTCATAACAGCTGACAAGCTACCATATGGTACATTTACACATGTATACATAATTTCATATACTACATAAGATACGAATGCGTAAATCAATCTTACACTATAAGCCCAGTTACTTGTATCGTAGAAACCTAACACACAGACAACTGCCATCGGAATAGCGAATGCACGAATCCAAGGAATAAATTTACCTTTTCCTGTGTCTTTTTTGCTATCTACTAAAGCACCGATGATTGGGTCGTTAATTGCGTCCCAAATTTTTGTGATTAAGAACAAAATTGCGGAATGTGCAGGATTAATCTTCAAAACTAATGTGAAGAATACGGATAAGTATGCAGAACGGAACTGTTCTGTACAGCAACATCCCATATCACCAAGAGTGTAACCAATTTTGTCCAGCATTGAAAATTTTCTAACTTCTTTTTTCATTACTAAACTTTCTCCTTTCGTATAATAACGTTTATTTATCATCTTTATTATAGAAATTGTTTCGAATAAAACATACTTATTTTTTGCACTAGAACTATCATAAATTGATATATTGTAATATCTATGCACAAATGATATTCTAGTATTATAGATACAGTCGGTTTGACGAAAGGCTCATTATGAAAAAATTATATTCAGCTACCCACTATTCCTTTGACGAACCTGTGACTCGTCAGCTTTCTTCCGGAAAATATTATATGTTTCTCTACATCTCAAAAGGTACCTGTCACTTCAACTTAAACACAGAGTGGCATTTTTGCAGTACAGAAAACATGATTCTCATGAAACCCAACCAGAAAACTTCTCTGCGTTATCGTGGTGGCCGTCATCAATTAGAAGTTCTGGAGTTGCGAATTCTCCCAGAATATCTTACAGCACTTTCCGACGCAGAAACTGATTTACTGAATGCTTTTCAATTTGTTCCTTATAAAACAACCCTCATTCAAGCTCGCAGTAATCTTTCTATGCTCATAAAAAATATTATGCTTAATCTTATTCAGCTTCCTAATGCAGAAGTAGAATATGGTCACGAGCTCTACGAAAAAAATCTGCTTTCCATGCTACTGATTCTTTTCGTCCGTGCCTGTGTCGACAACGATAAAGTCCACAAAAGTCATAAACGCAAAAACATTCTGATGGACGATATTTTCCGTTACATCCGCGACCATTTGACCGAAGACTTAACCTTAGAGCAATTAGAAAAAGAATTTTATGTCAGTCGCTACCATATATGTCGGGAATTCAAACGATTAACCGGGCAAACACCGCACGCTTATATCGTGAAAGCACGCCTTGACCTTTGCCGTAAATATATTGAACAAGGGAAATCTATTCGTGAAGTATACGAACTGGGTGGATTCGGAGGATATAATCACTTTTTTAGAGCATTCAAGAAAGAATATCACATGACACCTGGAGAATATTATAAAAGTTTGAAAATAGAATAAAAACCCTTGAAAATCAAGGGTTTTCTTAATCGGCGTGACAGGATTCGAACCTGCGACCTCTTCGTCCCGAACGAAGCGCTCTACCAAGCTGAGCCACACGCCGCAATATATAATTACTTTGCAAATGATGCTTAATTATGTTAGCATAATTGCCAGATAATGTCTAGTATTTTTTTCAGAAAGGATAAAATATGCATTCAACTGTATTAATTACCGGTGCTTCACGCGGTATCGGTCAGGCTATCGCTATCGCTTTTGCCAAAGCTGGTTATCATTTAGTTATCACCTGTTCTAAAACCGAAACAGATTTATTATCACTCGCTACACATTTAAAAGAACAATACGGTACAGAAGTCCTCACCAGTGTAGGCGACATCGGTGACTACACCTATGTTCATTCGCTTTTCCAAGAGATAGATACTCGCTTCGGCGGCATTGATATATTAATCAATAACGCAGGTATCTCTTATGTCGGACTACTTACCGATATGTCCATCGAAGATTGGAACCGCATCATAAATACGAACTTAACCTCTGTATTTTCCACCTGCAAACATGCTGTACCTCACATGGTACAAAAACAGGCCGGAAAAATCATCAACATCTCTTCCGTATGGGGTAATGTTGGTGCCTCCTGTGAAGTAGCATATTCTGCATGCAAAGGCGGTATGAATACTTTCACAAAAGCCTTAGCAAAGGAACTCGCACCTAGCAACATTCAGGTAAATGCCATCGCTTGTGGATGTATCGATACACAGATGAACGCGTGTTTTTCAGAAGAAGACCGTACTGCTTTAGCAGAAGAGATTCCAGCAGGAAGATTTGGTGCTCCTGATGAAGTCGCCAATTTAGTTCTGGATCTAGCATCTGGACACAACTATTTAACCGGACAAATTATAACATTAGATGGTGGTTGGACCTAACAGGTTCAACCATTTTTCTTAGCTTCTAAGAATGCCCTACGCGATTCGCGTCATTTTATAACAATCCCCCAGCGTTATTCTACAATGTTCTTACAGAATAACGCAAAGGAGTTTTACTATGAACATGGGAACACGTATCCAAACCCTCTTAGA
>JAFYQA010000128.1 GCA_017547315.1 Roseburia sp.
CCTGGGTGTCCACTCTTTGCACTGTGTACTGCAGTTACGATACCTTTGCGAATTTCATTTGCTATTTTTTGCAGTTCTAAATTTGTCATAGTGTCTCCTTTAGTTTTATAATTCTGTTCGGCCTTCTAAGGCACGAAGCAAAGTCACTTCATCAATATATTCCAAATCTCCACCTACCGGTACACCGCTAGCGATTCGTGTTACCTTAATGCCCGTAGGCTTTATCAGCTTACTGATATACATCGCTGTCGTCTCTCCTTCTAAGCTGGAGTTGGTCGCAATAATTACTTCATCTACGTCCTGTTCCAAACGCTTGATGAGTTCTTTGAGCTTGATATCGTTTGGTCCGATTCCAAGCATCGGGGATATGGCTCCATGCAGAACATGATATACCCCCTCATACTTCTGCGTCTTCTCGTATGCCACCTGATCTCTGGTATTCTCTACTACCATAATCGTCTTATGGTTCCTTGCCGCATCTCGACAAATAGGACACACATCTTCATCCGTTAACGTAAAGCACTCCTTACAATAACGCACGTTGTGCTTTGCATCCATGATGGCATCTGATAATCCCTTCGCCTTTTCCTCCGGCATGTTCAAAATATGGAACGCCAGTCGCTGTGCTGTTTTGGCTCCGATTCCCGGCAGGTCTGCTAACTCTGCTATTAATCTGCTAATCTGGCTACTGTATAAATCCATTTTCCTACCATACCTTTCAAAAAGTATCCCATTCTTTTATAATTCTACTTGAAAATTCATTTTTTTACAAGGAACTTTTTCCTATTATTGCATTTTCAGCAAAAATATCCTATTCTGATATTGAAACAATGGAAAGGGTTGGTAAATTTACTATGATTATGAAAGAAAATCTCGCAACATTCCCATTAGTAGATGCCTTTAATGCAAAAGATGAATGTCCTTTTTGCTATTTGGAGCGTCAGGCAGAACAGCATGCTATCTCATTCATCTTAGGTTCTGCATATATGGAAGATGATATTCGCGAAAAAACAGATGCATTAGGTTTTTGCCGTCATCATAATAAAATGATGTACGATTATGGCAACCGTTTGGGGAATGCATTGATTTTAAGTACACATTTAAAAAAGATTAACAAAGAACTGGCTGCTGAACTAAAGAATTTCACGCCTTCGAAATCTTCTTTTATAAGTCGTATGAAAAAAACAGACGTAAAAACTGCCGGTTTAAAAACAGAACTCGGTAACTGGCTTTACGAAAAGGAAAAGACCTGTTATGTATGTGACCATTTTGAAAACATTTATGGCAGATACCTGGATACCTTTTTCCATCTTTATAAAAAAGACCCAGAATTCCAGAAAATGTTTTTAGACAGCAAAGGTTTTTGCCTGCATCACTTCCGAGATTTGGTAGAGGCTGCAGAAAACAAATTGACTGACGAGGAGAAAAAAGAGTTTTATCCTGCCACATTCAAATTGATGCAAGAGAATCTAGAGCGCTTACAAAAAGAAGTGGAATGGTTTGTAGAAAAGAACGATTACCGTAACCAGGATAAGGATTGGGGTACTTCTGCGGACAGCATCCAGCGTGCGATGCAAAAATGCAACGGTGGCTATCCTGCAGACCCAGTATTTAAAGCAAAATTATAATTACACTTATAAACTTCTATACACAAAAAAATTAAGAGTTCGCTTGAGAACTCTTAATTTTTTGTTCTTAGCACCCTTCACAGAATGCTATTTATTTTTCTATTTCACGCAATACTTTCTCGTCCTGTCATCCTCAATGACACCGTTCCAATTCAGTCCATATCCAAAATCATAGGTATGTCCTGCACCATCAACATACGCCTTATAGTCAAATGGCTTATCTTCTGCATGCTCTTCTACGGTATCCATATCTGCCGGAAGACGAAGCGGTAACAAGCCTTTAGGTTCTGCATTGCCTTTTACAAGCTCGCAGATTGCTTCCTGTGAAACACCAAAATCAGCTAAAATCGCATCTGCAAATGGTTCTAATTCTGATAAAACTGCCGGTTTGTGCATACGAATCACTACAACAACTGGCTTCTCTGCCATGCGTTTTTTCGTATCAATGACAATATCCAAATCATTTTCATTGGCTGCATAGTTTGTTTTTCCACGATAGCTTCTGTTCACGTTCTTTTCGCGGTAATCGCCGCCAGCGATACTGGTTTCTCGTGCATTGTGCGCTGTATATGGACGATACTGTAAAGAAATCGGCAGATATCCATTGCCGCCTTCCTCGCGGTCCTTTTTGCTGTAACCATCTGTCAACGGACTTTCAATAAACACAAGTGCCATGTCAGCCTCTTCCGGCGTATCTACCCAGTCATAATATTTTTCAATCGTTTCTTTTCTCGCACCCGGAAGGTCCATTGCTGCATCCATCGTGCGGAAAAAGTTTACTTTTTCTTTGATATGACGTCCCGGAACATATACTTTTTTCCGTTCTGTAATCGGAAGTACGTTTTCATTTTTCAGCATTACTACAGACTGTAACTGTGCGTTAAAACCTGCTTCCATATGTGCGTCACAGCCAACAATCTGTTTGCTCTTAGCAACTTCCAAATACGGATTTTCAAACAAGCCGCATAAGAAAATGTTTTTCAGCAATCGTCTCGCAGACTGCTCCATGCGTTCACGCATCCATGCTTCGCCATGCTTTTTACATCCCAGTTCATACGCCGCCAAAATCGGACGAATATCGGAATTACCACCAAATTGGTCGACACCGTTTTCGATAATTCGCAAATGTCTCTCTGCTTCTGTCAAGTCTTCTACGCCATAACACCTACTGCCAAAATCATTCACTTCCGGGCACTGATCTGCGGTAATACCCCAGTCAGTACAAACGATTCCATCATAACCATATTTATCACGCAATAAATCTTTTACGATATATTTACTATAAGAGTTACCTACATTTTCACCGTCCATTGTATCAATGTCCCAAGACACCGTATAGTACGGCATTACGGCACCCGCTTTACCCGTTTTTCCTTCCAGAGAAAATGCACCTTCTAAAAAAGGCTTCAAGTGTTCTTCAAAGTTCTCTCCCGGATAAACCGCGTATTTTCCAAAAGAATAATGTGCGTCTCTTCCCGCTTCACCAGTACCGCCACCCGGCCAGTGTTTTGCCATCGCACATACACTTTGATTCCCCCAACCACTCTCACTACCTTCTGTGGTCTGTAGTCCATCGCAAAATGCTTTTCCAAACTCAGTCACAAGTTCCGGATGCGAACCAAAGGTATCTTCCAATCGCATCCATCTTGGCTCTGTCCCAAGATCAATCTGCGGATGTAATGCAACTGTAATTCCTAATGCTCTATATTCTTTTGCAACCGTCTGCGCAAAGTGTTTACAAAGATTTGGATCAAAAGTCGATGCCATTCCTAATCCTTCCGGCCATTTCGACACATCTTTCGCCTGCGACTTAAACTCTGCCATAGACTCACCTGCGCCATGTCGCGGGTCACTCGAAAATGCGATAGGGATTCCGTGTGGTAATGACTCTGCCATTGCCTGCATTTCATTATTCCAAGCCACTACCGTTTCTACATCCTCAAAACGCATCAATAATACGTGTCGGATACCATCTTCCGACAAGAATTTTTTCTGTTGGTCTGCTAATTCATGTGCTGCTTTTCCACTTTCTTCAAAAGATTTACCCTCGTAGGTAAATTGGAACGGTCCAAAAGAACGCCCCGGAACCATCTGATGTGGCGAATACATCATCAACCCAGCCATCTCTTTTACACTCATTCGACTGACCAAGTCCTTGGTTCTCTCATCCACACCTAATCGCCAATCTTCATAAGGAAGCAACTCACCCGTGCCTTCCAAGTCACGAAAATAGCAACCATCCTTCTCAATTATGCCACACTTGTCTACACCAATTGTAGGTCCATTTTGATTCTGATAAAATTTGATTCCCATAACACGCTCCTTACTTCATCCAGCAAAACAATTAGTACTTTTATACTAATTGTTTTCAAGCTTAAAGTCAACAAAGAATGTGCATTGCATTTCTATCGAAATGCAAAAAGCGAGACTGTTTATCAGCCTCGCTTTTTTACATCTTTTATTCTATTATGCCTCTGCTACAAAATGATACTGGAATGCATGATATTCTCCATCTACTTCTGTTAACGGAATTCCTATTTCGGCCAACACGCTTCCTGCGAACGACTGCTGCAACTCTTCACAATAGTAAGTTTTATCTGCCGCTAATCCTTTACATTTCACGTAAATAATCAAACGGTTACCATGTGTATTGGTTGTTACTACATTCAAAAGAGCTTCTTTCTGATCTTCAGATACCATATTCCAAGCTACATATTCGTTCTGTTCTCTCTTGCCAGTTACACGATAGTATGTACCATTATGAATCAGATTCCAATCCTTCTTAAATGCAACAATCTGCTCTTTAATAAGCGCTTTATCTTCATCACTTAATTTGGTTAAATCCAACTCGTAACCAAAGTTACCAGACATAGCTACAACTGCTCTGGTATTAATCTCTGTCACGCGTCCGTTCTGATGATTAGGAACTGCAGAGATATGAGAACCTACAACAGATACCGGATAACCAAATGATGCTCCATACTGAATATTCAAA
>JAFYQA010000129.1 GCA_017547315.1 Roseburia sp.
ATATTCTTTTTTGAAGGCACGATAAAAAGCAGAATAATCACAGAAACCACAAGTGAGGGCAACTTCTTCCATGGAGTTGCCTTCTTCTATTTTCTGCTTGGAATTAATCAGGCGTCGCTGGGTTACAAAGTGATAAAAGCTAATGCCGAGTTTGTTGTAAAATAGTTTGCCTAAAGTGCTGGTGCTGATATGGAAGGCTTTTGCAGTATCCTCCAACGTGATTTTTTCGGCATAACTGTTTTCGATATAGGTAATGATTTTATCGATTTCTTCTCTTTTTTCAATCGGGATGATGCTGCTGGTATAGAGCATGGCGCGGCATAGATTTACAAGTAGTGTGACGGTATTGCTATAAAGAGACATCTCCCAGAGCGGAGCAGCTTCTGTTGCTTCCTGCACACCACGCTTAAAAAGTGTTTCCAGATACTTATACTGCGTACCCTCAGTACGAAGTAAAAAGTGCTCCTGTGCACGGATTCTGCTGACTAAATCATCTGGGCAGTAAGCAGAAAGAGAACGCAAAAAGTCCGGACTTATCCAGAGTACAATGCGAGAGTAAGGTTCTGACATTTCTTCGTAAAAAATTGGACGGTGACTGATACCTGGGGGAACTAAAACGATGTCACCGGTATGGATACGGTAACGTTTATCGGCAATCAGATACTGGATGCTACCGCTTTCACAATAGAGAATCTCATAAAAAGAGTGACTGTGTAATTGTAGGTTTTCCGGTACATAACTGACGTCGCGATGTGTATTTACATAAGGAGAGTCCATTTCCAACTCTTGGTAAAAGTTGTGGGAAGCACCGCCGAAGGCATTAAAAAGAGCCAAACGGATATCTGGATTTTTGGCTAGTTTTTCCATGTCTTCCGGGGACATGCTCTTCGGGTCTTCATGAATACCTATTTTTTTTAATATTTCAGAAATGTTCCTTGTTTCGGAAAGTTTCACAAATTGTCCCTCCTAAAATTGTTACTTCTGTATAGATAGTACCAGAAAAATACTATATTTGCAATGTTTTGTGGTGAAATAACAATTTAAAATGTGATTTTGGCGTAGTATAGTTATGTTATAAAGCAGTAATAGAAGAAGTAAGACCGATTACTGCAAAAATACAAAATAGAAAAAGGAGACTTTACGTTATGAAAGCAACAAAAGAAATTCCAGCATTTGGCGTAAAAGATCAGGTAGGTTACGTATTTGGCGATATGGCGGGTAGTTTCGTAAACTTATTCGTTGATGCTTACTTCCTTACCTTCTGTACTTACGCGTTAGGTATTGATCCAATGTGGATGTCAGGATTATTCCTCTTCTCACGTTTATGGGATGCTATTAATGACCCAATTATCGGTTCATTCCCAGATAGATGGAGATTAGGCAAGAGCGGTGACAAATTTGTTCCATGGATTAAATTGTTCATGATTCCATTAGCATTATCAGGTGTACTTTGCTTTAGCAAGGTTCCATTTGAAGGTGTTATGTTACATGCATGGGTTGCATTTGCTTATATTTTCTTCGGTATGAGCTACACAGGTACATCTATGCCATTCGGTGCTATGGCAAACGTAGTATCTTTAGACCCAATCGACAGAAGTAAATTAAGCCGTGCTCGTTCCATCGGTGGTGGTTTAGTAGGTGCGGTTGCATTAGGTGCAGTACCTGTATTATGTTTCGATAAAGATAACAATATCTTACCAGAAAGATTTACTCTTTTAGCAGTAGTATTTGGTATTCTCTGTATCGTAAGTTATATGATTCTCTGTACATTCACAAGAGAACGTGTACGTGTAAGCGTAGCAGAAGGTGAAAAATTCGAATTTGGTAAAGTTTTAAAAGCAGTATTAAAGAACCGTCCACTTATCGGTGTAATGTTTGCAACAATCGGTTCTATGCTTACTATTACAGGTTCTAGCCAGACATACAGTTATATTTACAAAGAAGTTTACCACAACACAGACATGATTATGGTATCTACTGTAGCAGCTATCCCATTCATGATCGTGGTGTTCCCACTTATTCCAAAGCTTGTAGCTAAGTACGGCAAACGTAACGTTATCTTAATTACAAGTGCAATCAGCTTTGCAGTATGTTTAGTAAAAGTAGTATTCTACATTGAAAACGTAATTCTTTTCACAGCATTAAATATTATCTCTATGATTGGTCAGACAGCATTTACAATGCTTATCTGGGCTCTTGTATCTGACTGTTTGGATTACAGTGAATGGAAGACCGGATTCCGTAGTGATGGAAGTATGTATAGTATGTACACATTCAGCCGTAAGATTGGTTCTACAATCGCTTCTTCTGGTATCGCAGCCAGCCTTAGCCTTGTAGGATATGTTTCTGGTCAGAACGTAGTTCAGACTGCAGAAGCTGTAACAGGTATCTACTATATCTGTAACCTTATTCCATTACTTTGCTACTTATTCCAGCTCATCGGTATCGGTTTAATCTTTAACTTAAATAAAGAAAAAACAGATGCAATGTACGCTGATATGGCTGCTAAGAGAGCTGCAGAGAATAACTAGGATAAAATTATGAAAAAAATCGATTTACATATGCATGTTATGACCACGTTAGCAATCCCGAAGATTGGAAAGTTTAATCTTTCCAGTCCGAAGGGCATGATTGCTCACATGGAGGAGCTTGGCATTGGAAAAGCAGTTTTGATGTCTAGCGGAGAGAAAAAGATTCCTTTTGGAAAGAACAGTACTTGTAAAAAAATCTGCGACAAATATCCAGAGCATTTTGCGTGGATGTGTATGTTAGATGAAAAAGAAGAAGAGACCATTTATGACAGACTTGCTGAGTACAAACGCCAGGGTGCGATTGGTGTTGGTGAGATTAGCATCAACAAGCGTTTAGATAGCAGTTTTGTGCAGGCGATCTGCGCAGCAGCAGAAAAGCTTGAGCTACCGATTACGATTCATATGAGTCCGGAAGAAGGCTATAGCTACGGTGTCGTAGATGAACCGAGACTTCCACTTTTAGAAGGTGTATTGCAGAAATATCCGAAGTTAAAAGTGCTTGGTCACAGCCAGACTTTCTGGATTGAGATGAGTGCAGATGCACCGGACGAAAAAGAAAAACGTAATAGCTGGGGTGAAGGACCGGTTGTACCGGGTGGACGTGTGCCAGAGCTTTTTGCAAAATATGAGAACCTCTATGGCGATTTAAGCGCGAATAGTGCGGGACAGGCGATTATGCGCGACCCTGAGTTCGGTTTGAAATTCTTAGAGACTTATGCAGATAGACTTTTCTTTGCTACCGATATGGTGAATTCTGAGATGGTATTCCCACTTGGTGCATGGCTCGATGAGCAGGTAGAGAAGGGGACATTAAGCAGAGAGACTTACGAGAAAATCTGTTGGAAAAATGCACAGCGTGTTTTCAATATTTAATAATCAGAGTTAAGACAATTTTCAAAAAGCATGTATTATGTTTGCATAAATACATGCTTTTTTGAAAAAGTTTTGGTTGTGAATATTCATTTTATAAGAAATCGAGGGAGTTTTTATGTCAAATACAATTATGACAAAATGCGGAGAAATCCGCGGAACAACCTGCCAGTGGGATGGTGTTGTAGCATATAAGGGTATCCGCTATGCGACAGCCGGCAGATGGGAGTATCCAACTCCAGTAACACACTGGGATGGTGTATATGAAGCGACAGAGTATGGTAACTGTAGTTATCAGCCAAGAGCTTTCTACAATGAAGAAGAAGTTGTAGAAAAAATTTTTTATTACAACGAGTTTCGTAAGGGTGCGACCTACACGTACGATGATGATTGTTTGTTTTTAAACATCTGGGTACCGGAAACTGCCACACCGGCAAGTAAATTACCGGTTATCTTCTATATTCATGGTGGCGGTTATAAGGGCGGCTGTGCACATGAGAAACATTTTGATGGTCCGGTTTGGCCGACCAAGGATGTTATCGCCGTTACTTGTAACTATCGTCTTGGACCGATGGGCTATATGTGCTTACCGGAATTAGAAGCAGAAGCAGGACACACTGGTAATTACGGTATGTATGACCAGATTTGTGCATTACAGTGGGTGCGTGATAATATCGAAGCATTCGGCGGTAATGCAGATGATATTACCATTTTTGGACAGAGCGCAGGTGCGATGAGTGTATACAACCTTTGTATCAGCCCATTGACAGATGGAATGTTTACAAAAGCAGCTATGAACAGTGGTGGTGGTACTCATAAACTGATGAACAGCAATGCAACAACGAAAGATCGTTTTGAATTCTGGGAAAAAGTAATGGAAGATGCAGGCTGCAAGAATGTTGCGGAGCTTCGTGCATTAGAGGCAGACAAATTATTTGCTAGCTTCATGAAACTGATGAAATCTAGTCCAAAATACGGTATGGTTGCATCGCCATGTATCGATGGATTATCATTGACAATGTCAGGTCTTGATGCAGCAAATCAGGGAATTCAGAAAAATATCCCATATATGATGGGTTCTACAAGTGAGGATATGATGCCGGTATTCATCGGTGGCATGGCAAAAGATTGGTGTATTCGTCAGGATAAGCAAGGCAAGCAGCTAAGTTACTGTTGGTTTTTTGACAGACAGCTTCCGGGTGATGAGAATGGTGCATGGCATTCAAGTGAATTGTGGTATTTCTTCGGTACATTGAAAAATGGCTGGAGACCATTCACAGAGCATGATTATAAAATCAGCGAAGCAATGTCTACTGCACTTTGCAATTTTGCAAAGACAGGCAATCCAAACGGCGATGGTTTATGCAACTGGCATCCGACGACTGCAAGTCAGCCGAAGATGATGATGTGGGGAGAGAAACTTCCACACATGGGCAAACCAAGTCAGCTCAAATTGTGGAAAACTATGCTGACAAATAAATCAGTTGGTGAATAATGTAGAAAGACTTCAGAGTAAGTGCGATTACTCTGAAGTTTTTTATTTAAAAAAAACTAGAACTATAGAACTAGGAGGAGTATAATTATTCTATAATAGCCGCATAAGAGGAGGAAAAGTGAATGAAAAAAAGTATGAAGAGAGGTATTGGCCTCGGTATAAAAATTTTTTCAGCATTAATAGTATTGATAGTGGCATTTTTTGTTTATAACATGTTGTCAAACATGGGTACAGAACAGGCAAAGGCATCTATTACAGGATTGTCAGGAACGTATATGAAAATGCAGGAGCATAATGAAGCGCTAAGTAAAAATGTTGCTGAGGCACGATTGTATAGTAACTTGATTATGTTTATGCCAGATGAGGGGCAGGCAGCGCAATTGGCAAATGCAATGCCGGGATTTATAGAATTGATTGATGTATCGTTGGCAGAGATGACGAGATACATCAATGAGGTAGACAATGCAGAATTGACAAAAGCATTTGAGGACTATGCAGCACAGATGGCACTGGTAGAGGCGAATATTACAGCCACAGCGACAGCATTTTTGGCTGGTAATAAAACAGATGTTGCATCTGGAAATGGTGGATTACGAGAGCTTGTATTAGTACTCCAGGAATATCAGAACACATTTACAGCAGTTTTGTCAAAATGTGCAATGGAAGAAGCAGAAAGTGGCCTGGCATCGGTTCGTTTTATTCAGAAAGTAGGTATTTATGTAACGGTTATTATTGTTGTAGCAATTGTTGCAGTAGTAGGAATTGTTCTGCTTTTTGTTGTGAATCCAATAAAGGCGGCGACAAAACATGTAAATGTGATTATTGAAGGTATTGAACGAGGAGAAGGTAATCTGACAGAGCGTCTAAGTGTGAAGTCTATGGATGAAATTGGACAGCTTGTCATGGGTATTAATAGTTTTCTTGATCAGCTTCAGAATATTATGTTGAAATTGCGTAGTGGTTCTGAAGGATTAAATGTTCAGGTTGGTAATATTAATTCAAGTATCCTTATTTCAGAGAATAGTGCAAGTGATGTGTCCGCTACAATGGAAGAGATGTCAGCTAGCATGGAAGAAATTGCTGCAACATTAGATACGATTGCAGGTGGCTCTAGAGAAATGCTAGATGCCGTGCAGGACATGAAAGGTCTTGCAAAGGATGGTGTAGACTTAACGGATACCATTAAAGTAAAGGCACAGGGAATTCGTGAAGATGCATTAACAAGTAAGAATAATACTGTCGTTATGATTGACGATAATAGAAAGCTTCTTGAAGTAGCGATTGAAAATAGTCGTAGTGTAGATAAGATTAATGAACTGACAAATGATATTTTAAGTATCGCAAATCAGACGAATTTATTGGCGTTGAATGCTTCTATCGAAGCTGCAAGAGCTGGTGAAGCAGGAAGAGGTTTTGCTGTGGTTGCAGATGAGATCCGTGATTTGGCAGAACGCTCAAAAGAGACTGCAAACAATATTCAGAAAATTAGTGGCCTTGTAATAGATGCAGTAGATAAACTGGCAAACAATGCAAACGGTATGTTGGAATTTATCGATGGTACCGTAGTATCTGATTACGATAAATTAGTGGATGTTGCAAATCAGTATTATAACGATGCAGATCAGCTTGATGCGATGATGGATGTGATTGATGATAAATCTACTGAATTAGAGAATAATATTACAAGTATCAATGAGGGTATTGATGGAATTAATACAGCTATTGATGAAAGTGCACAGGGTGTAACAATGGTGGCAGACAGTGCAGGACAGTTAGTAGAGATGCTTGGTAATATTAGAAATGACGCAGAGAGTAATCAGGAAATCTCAGATGAACTTTCAAATGAAGTAGCACAGTTTAAATATATTTAATAAAAGAGAAAAAGAAAAATATCCTTGTCAGATATATGGCAAGGATATTTTTCTTTTTGAAGGAATAATGACTTGTAGGTTGTTAAGGTATTGTTGAAGTTAAAAAAACAGGACAAGCGATTTGCTTGCCCTGTTTTCTTTAAAGTCATTCATTTGTTTAGGACTGATATAGAGAATAATTATCTCTGTACACGAGCGCCTGCACCACCCATGATAGCTTCAACTTCTTTCTTAGAAGCCATTGTTGTATCACCAGGTGTTGTCATAGCTAATGCACCGTGAGCTGCACCGTAGTTAACTGCGATTTCAGCATCACCTGTTGTCATTAAGCCGTAGATTAAACCAGAAGCGAAAGAGTCACCGCCACCTACACGGTCCATGATTTCAAGACCCTTGTAGTCTTTAGCTTTGTAGATTTCGCCGCCTGCCCAGCAAAGAGCTGACCAGTCATTAACTGTAGCTGTCTTAACTTCACGAAGAGTTGTAGCAACTGCTTTGAAGTTAGGATATGTCTTAACTGCTTCGTTGATCATCTTCTTGTAACCATCGATGTTAAGTTCTTTTAAGTTCTCGTCGTTACCTTCGATTTCGAAACCAAGACATGCTGTGAAGTCTTCTTCGTTACCGATCATAACGTCTACGTATTTAGCAACTTCTTTGTTAACTGCCTGAGCTTTTTCTAAGCCACCGATAGCACTCCACATAGAAGGTCTGTAGTTTAAGTCGTAAGATACGATTGTACCGTATTTTTTAGCTGCTTTACAAGCTGCGATAACTGTTTCACAAGCTTCTTCAGATAAAGCTGCATAGATACCGCCTGTGTGTAACCATCTTACACCAAGTGTACCGAAGATGTATTCGAAATCGAAATCTTCTGGTTTAGCTTTAGAAATAGCTGTGTTAGCACGGTCAGAACATCCAACTGCACCACGGATACCGTATCCTCTTTCTGTAAAGTTGATACCGTTACGGCAAACACGTCCGATACCGTCTGTTTTCATCCATTTGATGAGAGATGTATCAACACCACCCTGAAGGATGAAGTCTTCCATTAACATACCTACTTCGTTATCAGCAAAAGCTGTGATAACAGCAGTTTTTAAACCGAAACATCTACGAAGACCACGAACTACGTTGTATTCGCCGCCGCCTTCCCATGCACGGAACTGTCTTGCTGTACGGATACGTCCTTCGCCTGGATCGAGACGAAGCATAACTTCACCTAATGATACCGCATCAAATGCACATTCTTCCTTTGGTCTTAATTCAAAAGCCATAGTTTTTCTTCTCCTTTTGTTAAAAAAATGTTTTCTCTAGGAAAAATCTCCTACTATTAATTTTACTTGGTAAATAGAATTTGTCAACAGATACAGATGTATTTTTTTAAGAAATAGTTTCAAAAAATTTGATTTTGCGAAATAGGAGGGGGTAATTCGCATTTTTTGTGGTATATAAATTGTAAACAACGAGATATAATGTGATTAGTTAAAAGAAAACAAGCAAGAAAGAAAAGGAGAATAATAATGTATCAGATTAAAAATTTTACAGACAACGACGATATGAAGGTGATTGATTCGTTAGGAGCATTTTCTGTTATTGAGTATCAGAGAGATTTAAGTGTAACACCACAGACGGCAATGGTGGCTTACTATTGTAATGAAATGAATGTGCGTAAACGTCAGGTGATTGTGGATGTAGCAAAATCGAATGTAACGGTTCAGGCAGGAGCAATGCAGTGGACAGTGGGGAATGTGAATGCGACAACCGGCTTAAAAGGAGTAGGAGACTTCCTTGGAAAAGCAATGCGTGGCTCGGTGACCGGTGAGTCTGCTATCAAACCAGAGTATACAGGAAATGGAACACTTGTATTGGAGCCGACTTACAAGCATATTCTTTTGATCGATGTGGCAGATTGGAATGGTTCGATTGTGTTGGATGACGGTTTGTTTTTAGCTTGTGAATCTACCTTAAAGCACAAGGCAGTAATGCGTTCTAATTTTTCATCAGCAGTAGCAGGTGGGGAAGGATTATTCAATCTGGGTATTCAGGGAAGCGGTATTCTTTGTTTAGAATCTGTTTGTCCGAGAGAAGAGTTAGTAGAGATTACATTAGATAACGATGTATTAAAGGTAGACGGCAATATGGCAATTGCATGGAGTGGAAGTTTGGATTTTACAGTAGAACGCTCTGGCAAGAGTCTAATTGGCTCTGCGGCATCAGGAGAAGGCCTTGTGAATGTTTATAGAGGTACCGGAAAGGTATTGCTTGCGCCGGTAAGAGGTGGAATTGCTTAGTTAGAATGAAATTATGAGAAGAGATGTCAGCATATTGCTGGCATCTTTTTGCATCTGGACAAAAATAAATATCAGAAAAATAATTGTATAATTGACAAGTGTGAAAATGAATTATATGATTAGGATAAAGGTACTGATTGGGGCGGAAAAACAGTACAAAAGATGAAGCACCATGGTGCAAAAGGAGAAGGGTATGTTTGAAAAGTTAAAACAAATGAGAATCAAAAAAAGATTGACGCAAAGTTCTATCATTACGGTTTCGATAGCAAGTACAGCAGCAATTATTGCGGCGATATTCTTGTTTTATATCGGAAGTCAGTATAATCATGCATTGACTTACTATGCGTTCCCACAAGGAGATTTGGGTCTTGCAATGAAAGAATTGGCTGATATTCGAAGCGCGACACGTGGTGCGATTGGTTATGAGGATGAGGCGCATATTGAGGCGATGGCAGAGGCTCATGATAAAGCAGTAGAAAAATTAAAAGAGTATTTAGTAGTGATTGAGGGAACAATTGTAACAGAGGTAGGACAGCAATCTTACGATGCGATTGTTGTGGCAGTGGATGAATACTTGGAAATTGACGCTAAGATTATGAAAATGGGTATGTCGAATATAGAGTCTGAGTGGAGCCGAGCACAGGACATGGCGTTTGAAGAACTTGCACCGGCATATACCAAAGCCAGCGAAGCATTTGAGGCTTTTATGGATGCCAATATTACCTTGGGTGATGAGACGCAGGCTAGTTTACAGACATTACAGCTTATCTTAATAGGTGTGATTGTTGCAATTGTTGTAGTTGCCAATGTAGTAGCTACCAAAATTGGAAATATGATTGCAGAAGGTATTGCGGCACCATTGCAGCAGTTGAGTGGTCGTATGGAAACTTTTGCAGAAGGCGATATTTCTTCGGAGTTCCCTGTTTATGAGCAGGATGACGAAGTGGGTGATATGCTTAAAGCAGTAACTGCGACAACAGAAAAACTTTCAACAATTATTACAGACTTGGAATCTCTTTTAGGAGATATGGCAAACGGTAATTTTAACATCCGCACATCTTGTGAGGAAGCATATGTGGGTGATTATAATCCATTATTAATGGCAATTCGTAAAATGAACCGTCAGATGGATGCTACATTAAAAGAAGTTCGTGGTGCTTCAGAAATGGTATCTGCTGGTGCTACAAACTTAGCAGAAGCATCTCAGGCATTGGCAGAAGGTGCTACAGATCAGGCTGCTTCTGTTGAAGAAATGCAGGCAACGATTAATGAAATCACAAGTGGATTAGAGAGATCAGCAGAAGAAGTAAATGCAGCATATGAAGAAGCAGAGCGTGTAGCAGCACAGGCAGAGTCAAGCCGTACAGAGATGGCAGTTATGACTGACGCAATGGGACGCATTAGCGAAACATCTCTTAAGATTGGTACCGTTATTACTGAAATTGAAGACATTGCAGATCAGACAAACTTATTATCATTGAATGCATCTATCGAAGCTGCAAGAGCAGGTGAAGCAGGTAGAGGCTTTGCAGTAGTAGCAGATCAGATTCGTACACTTGCTGAACAGAGTGCGAAAGCGGCAGTTAATACAAAGGCATTAATTGAAGGTTCTATCCGTGAAATCGAAGTGGGTAATAAAGCAGCTGAGAGAACAGCGGATGTATTGGCAGAGGTAGTAGAAGCGATTCATTCGATTGCCCAGACAGCAAAAGGCTTGAGCGAGACATCTGCACAGCAGGCAGAATCTATGGAACAGGCAGAAGAAGGCGTTGCAAGAATTTCAGAAGTTGTTCAGAATAACTCAGCAACAGCAGAAGAAGCGTCTGCAACTAGCGAAGAATTATCTGCACAGGCACTTAGCATGGATGAACTTGTAGCTCAGTTCCAGTTGCGAGAATAATTTGTAAAATCTATAAGAAATGATTTCCCTGGCAGAATAAAACTGCCAGGGATTTTTGTTGCGAGTAGCAAGAAAATAAATGGTGAAATAGCATAAAAATAGGAAAAATGCACTAGTTTTATTTGACCGTAAATATTAGGCATGATACAATATAATTGATATATAACAAAAGCTTATTTGTGAAAGGGGTTTTACAAAATGCGTGAAATTAAATTAATTACGGAGGCTCGCTTTGGAAAATATGGCGAGTCATTAACAACAGTAGCTTTACCACATACTTGGAATAACTTAGATGGACAGGATGGTGGTAATGACTATTGGAGAGGTGTTGGTACATACGAAATCGATTTGCCAAATCCAACAGCGGGCAAAAAAC
>JAFYQA010000007.1 GCA_017547315.1 Roseburia sp.
AACACGCATAGATACGCCCGGCAAAATAGACTTTGGTTCTGGTTCTGTCGGATCAAAACGTTTAAAAATCTTTGATGGAACGATATTACCATTCTCATCTTTTGCACCTTCTCTCGTCATAGAAAGTGGTGTATTCCAAAGGGTATTTAACACCAGACCCGCCTGTTGATCTAAGCGCAAATGTGCAACCATATCCTTTGCACGTGTCTCATGATCAAGTCTCCAATCTTTGTATGGTGCCAATTCCCCAGAATTGTCCATATCTTTAAAAAACAAACCATCTTTTACAATCACCCCACATGTTGTAACGCCGATGATTGGACCGTTTTCATTTTCAAATAACACCGGCTCCAGATAAAAATCGTTGATTTTGTCCCCTTCTTCCAATACGTATGGCGCAGGAATATAGCCATCCTTCATAGCTTTAATCTCTGTCCAATTTAATTCCCTCTTTTGCATGTAAAATCTCCTTCTCCTTATAATAAAAAAGTTTTCGTTCCGCATAAAAAATGCAGTCTAATCGTAATTCTATTTTACGATTAAACTGCATTTTCATCAAGAATTTAATTATTATAAAGTAAGCTCTTTCTCTTCACCTAATACATTTACCACAATCTTCTTATATGGCTTATCATATCCTGCGTGAACGATTTCACCTGTCACTTCACCTGCTGCATTTACTGCAAATGCGTACTGATGATATTTACCATTCTGGTATTCGAAGCTCTCGCCATCATCTAAGTAATGATTGCAAGTTCCTTCGCCCGGATATACATCAAGAACTAATGTATCAAGCTCTTTTTCACCTACATAGCTCATTGGCTCCATAGTTGGAATGATACTTCCAGCTTTTACATAAATTGGACATACATCAAGTGGTGCATCTTTGATAATCCACTGTTCGCCTGTGAATTTCTCTTTGGTCCAGTAATCATACCATTCACCCGCTGGCAGATATACCATACGTTTTGTCACGCCTGGTAATACTACTGGTGCCACTAAAATCTTATCGCCCCACATGAACTCATCGTTACATGTTTTTGCCACTTCATCTTTTTCGTAATGATACACTAACGGGCGGATAATTGGTGCACCTGTTTTTTCTTCTTCGAAGAATAAGTCATAGATATATGGAATCCACTGATAACGAAGTTTTACATACTTACGATAGATATCCATTGTCTTCTCATCAAACTGCCATGGCTCCTGTGGTCTTGTACCCATCGCTGCATGGTTACGGAAAATTGGAGAGAATGCTCCCACCTGAATCCATCTTAATAACAATTCTGGTGTAGTATCCGAACCAAAACCACCGATATCTGTACCGATATTTGGCATACCAGTTAAGCCTAAGTTACACTGCTGAGGAATCGCCATCTGCACATGTGCCCAAATACTCTGGTTGTCACCGGTCCAAGCAGTTGTATATTTCTGGCTTCCTGAATAGCAGGCTCTTGTAATCACGAATGGTCTGCGGTTATCCAGTTCTTTCAAACCTTCGTAAGTACCTTTTGCCATTAAGTGTCCATATACATTGTGCATTTCTGCATGATTTGTTTTTCTATCTTCATCCGTAAATACCACATCATCTGGCAATGGTCCATTGAAGCTGGCTGGCTCATTCATATCGTTCCATACACCACGCACACCTTTATCTAAAAGGAACTGGTGCTTCTTGCCCCACCATTCACGTACCTTCGGATTACCAAAATCCGGATATGCAGAATCTCCTGGCCATACTGCGTTAATATATACGTCACCTTCTGGTGTTTTTGCGAAATATCCGTTTTCTACACCTTCCTGGTATACAAAATAATCTTCATCTTTCTTTACACCCGGGTCAATGATTGCTACCGGTTTGTAACCTCTATCAATCAATGTTTTTAAATAACCATCCGGGTCGTTATTGTATCGTTTGTTATTCCATGTAAATACACGATAACCTTCCATGTAATCGATATCAAAATAAATAGAATCACAAGGGATATCGTTTTCTCTCATTCCCTTTGCTACCGCTTCAATATCTTCCTGATATACATAGCCCCAGCGGCACTGATGATAACCTAATGTCCATTTCTGTGGCAATGGTGCTGTACCTGTCATATAGGTATAGCCCTGTAATACTTCTGGGATTGATTCGCCTGCAAAATAGTAATAGTTTAAGTTACCTGCAACAGAACCAAAATAATAGTAATCATTTGATTCCTGACTCATATTGAAAAATCCCTTATAAGTATTATCCAAGAAAAGGCCATATACGTGTTCATCGGTCAATGTGATAAAGAATGGCATAGACTTATACAACGCCTTAAAGCAGTCTACCTGTGGTGCCGGATTATCGGTATTCCACATCTCGTACTGATAATAACGTTTATCTAAGAAACCTGTTTTATCACCAAGTCCATAAAAATGCTCACTACCCTGCATTTTCTTAATCACATCAAATGCATGCTCTACATTTGGGTCTGTAAAATCATGTCCTTCTTCTGCGAGAAGTTTTCTATGCTCTTCGCTGATTGTCTCAAGCGGTTTACGTTCTTCTCTATAGTCTGCACATACTTCATTGCCGTCTTTATCAAAGAAATCCACATAAAAACCATCTGCAACTCTGACTTTTACGTCTTCTGTACAAATCCAAAGACCATCTTCTTTTTCTGCTACTGTTATCGAAACATCCTGTTTCTTATCGCCTTCTATCGCTTTTGAATGATAGGTTTCTGATTCATAAGCATAGAAAACATTGATAATTTTAGATGTAATCACGCTTACACGTGCTGTTTTTCCTTCAAAATCCAACAGAATATCCTGACCATTCTGTGTAAAACCGGTCAGTTTTCCAAAATCTTTCATGAGGTACATCCCCTTTCAAGTTTTATTTGTATTACCTGTAACTATTCAGTGCGCCGTTCGCAAAACCGCCTCTCCGAGGCTTTCCTTTTGCTCTGAATAGTTATCGAATAGCATCATATACGCGAAGAATCTCGCCTGTACTCCATGCCTGTGCAAAACATCCCTTAGACGTAATTGGATTCTCACCATCTAAAATCTCTGGAAGCTGTCCCACACAGCCTTCACGAAGTGCTGCTTCAATAGCAGTAAGCTGTGCTTTTACTGTTGCAACTGCTTCTTCGGAATAGTCATTAACCTTTAAGTAAGCCAAGTAATAGCCACCCATTGGGAATGGCCATACAGTACCCTGATGGTATGCCAAATCACGATCTAACTGTGCACCGCCATAGAATGGCTGGAACTGTTTATCTTCCGGTGCCAATGTACGAAGTCCAAGTGGTGTATAAAGTTTTTGGAATACGGTTTCCACTACCATTTTTTCCTGTTCTCTTGGAAGCAGTGAGAATGGTAACGAAATCGCCCAAATCTGATTACAACGAATCTGATTGTCTGCATCTGTTCCACTAATAACATCCTTTAAGCACTGTTTTTCTTCGTTCCAGAACTGTGCCAAGAAGCTCTTCTTTACTAATTCAGAAAGTCCTACATAGTCTTCTTTTGCTTCCTTGCCAAGTGCTTTTGTGAAGAAATCCATGATAATAAGGGCATTGTACCAGTATGCGTTGATTTCAACCGGTTTACCATGACGTGGCGTTGGTAAAATATTTTCTACACGAACGTCCATCCATGTTACCTGGTCATAGCCACCACCAGCCATGATTAAACCATCTTCATCCATGTGGATGTCGAAGTCTGTACCTTTTTTGTACCAATGGATAATCTCTTCCATAACGGGATATGCTTCTGCAGCAAAATCCAAGTTCTGGCTTCTCTGATAATATTCATAAACAGCTACTACAAAAAGTAATGCTGCGTCTACTGTGTTATAACCCGGTGCGTTTGTTCCTTCTGGGAATAAATTTGGCATCAAACCTTTATCGCAGTATGCCATGAAAGTTCTTAAAATACTCTCAGCAGCTTCAAACTGACGAGACGATAAGCAACAGCCCATAACTGCAATCATCGTGTCTCTTCCCCAGTCTTCAAAGAATGGGAACCCAGCTAAAATTGTCTTACCTTTTGTAGATTCGCGGTAAGAAATAAACTGATCTGCACTCACTGCAAGCTGGCTTGCCACTTCATCCGTAAAGCCTGCCTGATTCTTTAATGCTGCACGATATTCCTTCACACCAGCAAGAATCTCTTCCATAGATGCAAACTGTTCATCCATGCTGCATACGATTTCTAATGTATCCACTTTGCCAGATACCACTTCATATGTAATCTCATTGACTACAGTAGAACGGCCTAATGGCATCTTACCATCTTCTACATCATGACAATAGTAAAGTTTATCACAGTATCTAGGTTCTACTGCATAGCTTGTACCATTTGTCTGATAGTACATACAATGACCATTTGATGTGATAGATTTTTCTGTCACTTCAAACTTCTGGTCGCTTGGTAATCTCACACCTTTTGCCACAAACTGTAAATGTGGTGCCACGATAAGTTTAACATCCTTGCCGGAACGATTATTAATACGATAAGAAATACCAACTGTATTCTTTCCCTGTTCTAAAACAATGGTTCTAACAACTTCCACACCATCAACTATGTAAGTCCACTGTGGATAGTCCTCAAATGTAAAACCGCTCTGGTATACAAAACCTTTTTCTCTTTTTTCATGAAGCTGGAAATCCTGACTGGACAAATAAACTTTCTTCTCTCCAATCTCCAATACCTCTTCTAATCTGTGAATCATGTTCACACGATAGTTTGGCGAATGTGTACACGCCATAAATACTGCCTGATCATTACGACTGCAAGACCCCATTAAACTGAGGGAGGAGAAGCCTCCCAAACCATTTGTCATCAAATAGCAGTTCTCTTCTCCTCGTTCAAAGGTTTTCCAATCGCTTTTGCCATAGACAAACCTCATATTATTATTCCTCCTCTGACTGCTCCTCGTCCTCTTTCGCCACTTCTGGTTCAAAAGGTAAACGTTCGCTAATCTTTGTCAAAGCGCGAATCTTTTTCAATAATGCTTTTGTAAACATACGGGAATTGATACGCCATTTCCAGTTCTCACCTAAAGTAGATGGGAAGTTGATTCTAGCTTCTTTATCAAGTCCTAAGTAGTCCTGTGCAGGAATGATACAGGTATTTGCACAGCTCATCATTGCTAAACGAATGAAATCCCAGTATTTTTCCTCTGCTGGAATATGTGCATTATTCATGTATTCTTCTGCAAAAGCACGGCTTTCTTTATCTAAGCCATTGTACCACTGAACTAATGTCTCATTATCATGTGTACCTGTGTATACAACACTGTTACGATCATAACTATGTGGTAAGTAATTTGATTTTTCTCTTGGATCGAAAGCAAATTCTAATACCTTCATACCTGGATAACCGCTGTCTTTTAATAACTGAGCTACGGTTGGTGTCTGGAATCCTAAGTCTTCTGCAATAATCTGTTTTGCACCAAGTTTTGCTTCTAATCTACGGAACAAATCAATACCTGGTCCCTGTTCCCAGTGACCGCTCTTTGCGCTAGTCGCACTTGCTGGAATACTGAAGTATTCATCAAATCCTCTAAAGTGGTCAATTCTTACTACGTCATACATCTTAAAACTGTGCGACATACGTTTTGTCCACCAGTCATAATCTGTACGTTTGTGGTAATCCCAACGATATAATGGGTTACCCCATAACTGACCATCTGCAGAGAATGCATCTGGAGGACATCCAGCAACTGCATATGGTTCAAAGTTTTCATCGAACTGGAATAATTCTGGAGATGCCCATGCATCTGCAGAGTCAAATGCTACATAAATTGGCATATCACCGATGATTTCGATACCATTTTCATTTGCATAAGCTTTTAATTTGCCCCACTGTTTTGCAAATACATACTGAATATATTTCTGGAACTCAATTTCAAAATAACATTCTTTACGATAATAATCTAACGCATAGTCATAACGTTTCTTGATATCCTCTGCCCATTCATTCCATCCGGCACCGTCAAATTTAGTTTTAACTGCCATAAAGAGCGCATAGTCATTTAACCAGTAACCATTTTCCCATACGAATTTATGATATTCTTCGTTCTCATTAATATTGCTGCGTTCATATGCTAAACGTAATAATTTGAAACGACTTTCATAGATCTTACCATAATCAACATATCCTGCATCTTTACCGAAATCTGCTGCATCACATTCTTTTTTCGTTAATACGCCTTCAGAGATTAATTCTTCTAAATCGATGAAATATGGATTTCCAGCAAAAGAAGAAAATCCCTGATATGGAGAATCTCCGTAACTTGTTGGTGAAAGTGGCAAAATCTGCCAGTAGCTCTGACCTGCCTCTTTTAATTGATCAACCCATTTGTATGCTTCCTTAGAAAAACAACCGATACCATATTTTGATGGAAGGCTTGAAATTGGAAGCAACACACCACTTGCTCTTTTCATAAATCGTGTCCTCTTTTCTTCGTTACATTCATAATTATTCCGTATTTTATAATTATGCTTTCATCTACTGAATAATTATATTCTACCTAACATTATACCAGATGCAGGTTCTACAATCAATTTTTTATCGCTTGTACATGGAACTTCTTTTGCACAATCTGCTTCGTTTTTATCTGCAAGAACAACCCATTCTCCCTCTGGAAATGCTACAGTTGCCTGCTCTTTGTTTGCATTATATGCAACAAATAACTGACTCCAGTTCTGTGTGCTTCCATCCACTGTATTATCTACTACAAATGAAACAACACCTTCGCTCTGTACCTGCTTCTCAGAAATACGCTTTACTGCATCTACCGACTTATCGCATAATCCAGGAAGTTTCTTACGTAAGCTGATTAATCCCTCGTAATATTTCAATAAGTCAGCAAACTCTAACGTCTGCTCCCAACGAAGCATATTAATCTTTGGATCAGAACGATAGCTGTTTTCATCACCAAACTTCGTTCTACCAAATTCTTCACCAGCCTGCATGAACAAATGTCCCTGTGCCGTAAAATACATAAATGCGCCCAATTTATTTGCATCTAAAACATCTTCGTACTTTGTTGTATATAGTTCAACCGGTGCTTCTTCCAGTTTGAATTTTCCATCTTCGTCGAACTCGCCGTGCATAGAAATTGCGAGCTTATCCCATAATGTAAAATTATCATGGGCTGAAATATAGTTAATAATCTGGTTACAGCTCTTTGGCTTAAACTCTTCATTATCGAGTCCACACCATCCTGCTGGCATACCTAATACCTGTTCTGCAAATTCTTTGCCTGCACCATTTACAAAACCTGGCTCTTCTACATAGAAAACATGACCTTTAATCACATCTCTAGTATCATCACTAAAGATTGCAACACCATTATCAAGAAGATGTACATTTTTCTTTAATGCTGCGGTTGTACCTTCTTCCATTGGAGATTCATCCGCTGTCCAAGGTTCACCGTAGAGAATCTTCTCACCAACGCCGAACTCTGCGTCCAATTCTTCACGAATTCGATTCATAAGTTCCACCGTCAAAAGACCCATCAAGTCAAAACGGAAACCGTCGAAATGATACTCTTTTGCCCAGTACATAACAGAATCTGCAATATAGTTATCTACCATTGCTCTGCCCGCTGCGATATCACTACCACAAGCAGAACCATTTGCGAGACTGCCATCTGCAAAACGTCTATCATAATAGCCCGGAACCATACGCTCTAACCAACAATCCGGTTCATATGTATGATTATATACTACGTCCATAACAACACGAATGCCATTATCATGTAACGCTTTAATCATTTCCTTACATTCTTTGATTCGTACTACACCATCATATGGATTTGTCGAGAAAGAACCTTCTGGAACGTTATAGTTTACAGGATCATAGCCCCAGTTAAACTGTGTATCATCACCAGCTTCATCCAACCATCCAAAATCGTACATTGGAAGAAGATGCACATGTGTCACGCCCAGTTTCTTTAAGTGTTCCATACAAGTTGGATACTTTCCGTTACCGCCTTTTACTGTAAATGCCTTGTATTTACCGCGATATTCTTCTGGAACACCACTATTTTCATCATAAGAAAAATCTTTAATATGAAGCTCGTAAATAATAGTCTCAGCTTCTTTTGCAGGTGCTTTATCTTCTAAAAATCCTTCCGGATTAGTTAAAGATAAATCAACAACCATACTTCTGATACCATTCACGCCACATGCGATAGCATATGGGTCTGCTGTTCTTGTTACATCCTCACCTCTGTAAACAGTATAATCATAATATGTTCCGTGAAGTGATTCTGCAAATGAAAGGCTCCATGTGCCTTTCTCTCCAGCAACAAGCTCATGAACCGCATAACCTTCTTTATCCGGTCCCTCGTAAATATTTAATTCCACTCTGTCAGCAAGAGGGCACCATACTTTAAATATGGTGCCCTCCATTGTACAGATTGCGCCCAGATCTTTTCCGTCATATCTGAACTTCTCATCAAATTCTTTATTATAAATAATTAAATTTTCAGTTTTCACAATCGTACTCCTGCTTTATATTTAATAACTGCTCTTACGTTCACAGCTACTACAAAATCATTCCCGATTAGCCCTTAACTGCTCCGGCAAGACCTTCTACATAACACTTCTGAGTCATCAAGAACAAGATAGAAATCGGAATAGAGATAATTACACAACCCGCATAGAACTGCGTGAAGTAAATATCAATATATTCTTTCTCTAACATTGTCCAAAGACCAATAGCGATTGTATAGTATCTAGTATCCTGACCGAGAATAACCTTAGCCATGATATAGTCTGTCCATGGTCCCATGAATGCAGTAAGTAATGTATGTGTAATGATTGGTTTAGACATTGGTAATGTGATATATTTGAATGTCTCCCATTTAGAAGCACCATCAATATATGCCGCTTCATCGATAGTCTTTGGAATTGTATCGAAGAAACCTTTTGCCATGTAGAAACCAAGTCCGGCACCACCAGAATATACCATAATTAAAGCAATCTGCTTTAATGTACCAGTCTCAAGGAAACCAAGTCCCTTTAAGATGTAGTAAATAGCGAACATTGACATGAAACCTGGGAACATACCAAGGATTAATGCAACGTTCATGAATGGCTTACGCATTTTGAATTTCAAACGGCTCATACAGTAAGAAACTGCAAGTACCATGAAGCCAGAAATCAACATTGTAAATAATGCAATTACAAAAGTATTAATAAACCACTGTTTAAAATCAAGGATCTGATTATCACCAAAAAGGTTAATATAGTTATTAAATGTAAACTCTTTTGGAATAATATAACTCTTATAGGTACCTAACTCTTTACGGAACGAAGTAAGAATTACGTAAACAATAGGAGATACCCAAATTACACTAAGTACAGCCAGTAAAGCATGGACGGCTGTATCTGCAATAAATTTCTTTCTCTTCATTATTGGAACGCCCCCTCATCTTTATAAGAAGCAGTGTTGCGGTATGTTAAAAGTGATACTGAAGCCAGTACGATGAATGTTAAGATACCGATAACAGCTCCTAAGTTGTAGTCCTTCTGATCAATTGTTAACTTGTACAACCATGTAACCAAAAGGTCTGTTTTACCTGCAAAGTAATACTCTGTACTTACCGGTCCACCACCTGATAACAGGAAGATAACGTTGAAGTTATTAATGTTACCTGTGAAGGAAGTAATTAAGCTTGGTGTCATGATGAAAATCATGTATGGTAATGTAATCTTAAAGAAAATTGTGATTGCATTCGCACCATCGATTTTCGCTGCTTCGTATAATTCTTCCGGAATGTTCTGTAAAATACCTGTTGTTGATAACATAGTAAACGGAACACCAATCCAGAAGTTAATACAGATAATCAAAATACGTGCGATTGTTACATCTGTAAAGAAGTAAATAGACTGATTTGCTCCGATAAAGCCAATATCACGCAATAATACGTTTACTGGACCGTTATCTGCAAAGATAGTCTTCATACTAAGTAAGGTAACGAACTGAGGAACTGCAATAGAGATTACGAACATAAATCTCCAGAAGCCCTTAGCCTTTGTACCTTTACGATTTATTAAAAGTGCAAGAATTAACCCGCCTACATAACAGGTAACTGTTGCAAGTACTGCCCAAACTAATGTCCAGCCTAATACTGGCCAGAATGTTCCTCCCAGTCTACCACTGGATGAAAGGAACGCTTTAAAGTTTTCCAAACCTACCCAGTCAAATAAGTTTCCTGGTGGCTGGTGATTACGGTCATAGCTTGTGAACGCAATCAAAATTGTAAAGATTAATGGGGTAATCGTGAATACTAATACACCCACAAGTGGAATTGCCAAAAATGCGTTATGTAAGTTTTCTTCTTTAATAGAATGAAGATCGTCCATAAGTGTTGGCACCTTCATACCATGCTCTTTACGATACTGTGTTGCAAATGCACTCTTTCCTGACATTAATGCAAAGAAAATAACCGCCAATGTAAGGAACACTGTAATTACACCGAACAGTAAGCATAACATAGAGTTATCTCCCTGTGTATAGGTATAGATACCTAATGCATCATCCCATACTTCCTGCTGTTCTAATGTACCAAGGGTAATCATATCTCCGAGCGACCCAATACCAAACTG
>JAFYQA010000008.1 GCA_017547315.1 Roseburia sp.
AAAAGCGAATATGTTTTTGTAGATATTTTTGATTATTATAATTTTGACTTAAAGGCTGGAAACGGACGTGGCGTGATTACTCAGTTAAATGGAGAAGATGCGGCATACGTTGCAGTTCTAAAAAATGGTGACCAGATTAAACTGGCTTGGAAAGAGAATTAATTATTATGGAATTATGCAGTATTGCAAGCGGCAGCAGTGGGAACTGTATTTATGTCGGTACAGAGAACGGACATATTTTAGTCGATGCCGGGATTAGTGGTAAAAGAATTGAAGAGGGATTAAATAGTATTGATTTAAAAACAGCAGATATGCAAGGGATATTAGTGACACATGAGCATATTGATCACGTGGCAGGTCTGGGTGTTTTAGCGAGAAGATATGGGATTCCACTGTATGCAACGGGTGGAACGATTCAAGCGATTAAGAGGATGTCATCCGTAGGAAAAATTGATGAATCCCTATTTTGTGTGATAGAGCCGGAAAAGGAATTTACAATTGGAGATATGACAATTGAACCGATTGCGATTTCCCATGATGCGGCTGACCCGGTGGCATATAAAGTCAGACAAGGAAATAAAAGCGCGGCGGTTATGACAGACTTGGGGTTCTATGATACAAGAATCGTGCAGAAATTGCAGAATGTAGATGCATTGGTTTTAGAAGCAAATCATGATGTGCGTATGCTTGAAATGGGACCTTATCCGTATCCGCTAAAACAGCGTATCTTAGGGGATAGAGGTCATTTGTCGAATGAAAACTGTGGTAGATTATTAGGTGAGATACTTCATGATAATTTTAAGGCAGTGGTATTAGGGCATTTGAGCAAAGAGAATAATTATCCGGAACTTGCTTATGAAACAGTACGTGTAGAAGTGGACATGGGAGAAAACCCATATCGTGCTGATGATTTCCCGATGCATGTGGCGAGAAGGGATCAGGCATCCTGTCACATTATGTTTTAAGTAGATTCTTTTGAAAATATAGTGGAAATTTTAAAAGGTATGTGTTAATATAGTAAGCAAAATTTGTGAAATTATTAACGGGAGTTGTGAAAGGTAAGGTTATAAATATGGAAAATAACGCAAAGAAGACAATTATTACAGTAATTGGTAAAGATACAGTTGGTATTATCGCGAAAGTATGTACATATCTTGCAGAGAATAAAATCAATATTTTAGATATTTCCCAGACAATCGTATCTGGTTACTTTAACATGATGATGATTGTAGACAGAAGTGGGTCAGATGTTTCTTTTGCAGATTGTCAGGAAGCTTTGAATAAAATCGGCGAAGGTCTTGGTGTAGATATCAAATGCCAGCGTTCAGAGATTTTTGATATGATGCATCGTATTTAATATGTAACTATTTTGAGCTAAGGCAATTTTTTGAATGGTTATATATGTGGGATTAATGACATGGGAGAAATAATATGATTAATAAGTACGAGGTTATAGAAACCAATAACATGGTTGCACATGAGAATCTTGATGTGCGTACCATTACAATCGGTATCAGTCTTTTAGAGTGTATCGATTCGGATTTAGAGAAGTTAAATGAGAATATTTATAATAGAATTACGACTGTGGCTAAAGATTTGGCATCTGTCGGTGCAAAAATTGAGCGTGAGTTCGGAATTCCAATCGTAAATAAGAGAATTTCGGTTACACCAATTGCATTAGTGGGTGGTGCTGCATGCAAGAAACCAGAAGATTTTGTGACGATTGCAAAGACGTTAGACCGTGCGGCTGCAGCAGTAGGTGCGAACTTAATCGGTGGTTACTCAGCATTGGTTTGTAAAGGTATGACCACAGCAGATGAGATGCTGATTCGTTCGATTCCGAAAGCACTTTGCAGTACAGAACGAGTTTGCAGTTCTGTAAATCTTGCATCTACTAGAACAGGTATCAATATGGATGCCGTGAAATTAATGGGTGAGATTTTACTTGAAGTAGCAGAAGAGTCAAAAGATAGAGATTCTGTAGATTGTATGAAATTGGTAGTGTTCTGTAATGCACCGGACGATAACCCATTTATGGCGGGTGCGTTCCATGGCGTAACAGAAGCAGATGCTATCATTAACGTAGGTGTTAGTGGTCCTGGTGTAGTAAAAACAGCTTTGGAAAAAGTGCGTGGAGAGAACTTCGAAGTACTTTGCGAGACTATCAAAAAGACTGCGTTTAAGGTAACACGTGTAGGTCAGTTGGTGGCACAGGAAGCATCCAGACAGCTTGGTATTCCATTTGGTATTGTTGATTTATCACTTGCTCCAACTCCGGCAGTTGGTGATAGTGTTGCAGATATTCTCTGTGAAATTGGTTTAGAATACGCAGGTGCTCCAGGTACAACAGCAGCATTGGCATTGTTAAATGACCAGGTAAAGAAGGGCGGTGTTATGGCATCTTCTTATGTAGGTGGATTAAGTGGTGCGTTTATTCCAGTCAGCGAAGATCAGGGTATGATTAATGCAGTAGAAGCAGGTGCAATTACATTAGAAAAATTAGAAGCTATGACATGTGTATGTTCTGTAGGTCTTGATATGATTGCAATTCCTGGTGATACAAAAGCGACTACTATTTCGGGTATCATTGCAGATGAGATGGCACTTGGTATGATTAACCAGAAGACTACAGCAGCGCGTCTGATTCCAGTTATCGGTAAAGGTGTTGGTGAGAGCGTAGAGTTTGGTGGTTTATTTGGTTATGCACCAATTATGCCAGTAAATCAGTTCTCATGTGATGCATTTATTAATCGTGGCGGACGTATCCCAGCTCCGATTCATAGTTTCAAGAACTAATTAGTCACACTTATGCAATTAAGAAAATAAATTCATGAGGCTAATAAAACATTATAGATTGTAAAATTAATTTTTAGATGATAGAATAGAGTTGGAAATCTTTTTCCAACTCTTTTTAAATTCATGAGAATTTAAAAATGCTCCGCAAGGATGCACAGCTCGCAGAGTGGAAAATTATTGCTTTGCAATACTGCTCGCGCGCAAAGAATCAGCGAAGCTGATTCTTTATAGTATGTAAACAGTAACTTAATAGAATCACAAGGAGGCTAAATCCTCTCCTCGCCAGAGGGCAAACTCTGCGAGCAGAGCTGGATTTTGCTTCGCAAAACAAGGAGGCTAAAATCCTCTCCTCACCAGAGGGTTCGGATTTTGCTTCGCAAAACAAGGAGGATATATGAAATTATTATCATTAAAAGATGAATTAGCTGGAAATTCTTATCCGGGACGTGGAATCGTAATCGGTAAATCAAAAGATGGAAAACATGCAGTAACAGCATATTTCATCATGGGAAGAAGCGAAAACAGCCGTAATCGTGTATTCGTAGAGGATGGCGAAGGTATCCGCACACAGGCTTTCGATCCTTCCAAACTTAGTGATCCAAGTTTAATTATATATGCACCTGTACGTGTTCTTGGTAACAAGACTATCGTTACAAACGGTGATCAGACAGATACAATTTATGAATTAATGGACAAACAGCAGACATTTGAACAGGCTCTTCGCACAAGAGAGTTCGAGCCAGATGCTCCAAACTACACACCTAGAATTTCAGGTATCATGCATATCGAAAATGGTACATATAACTATGCTATGTCTATTTTAAAGAGCAACAATGGTAATCCAGATGCTTGTAACCGTTACACATTTGCATACCAGAATCCAGTAGCAGGTGAAGCACACTTCATCCATACATACATGGGAGATGGCAATCCACTTCCAAGTTTCGAAGGCGAACCAAAGTGGGTTGAATTAGATGGCGACATCGATACATTCACAAAAGAAGTCTGGGAAAACTTAAATGAAGAAAACAAAGTTTCTTTATTTGTAAGATACATCGACATCGCAACAGGTGAGTACGAGACAAGAATCGTTAATAA
>JAFYQA010000130.1 GCA_017547315.1 Roseburia sp.
CTTTATTCTCTACTACCATATCAATTTGGTTTTCTGCATTATCCATGCCTTTACCAATAATTCTTTTTAATTCATTATCACTCAATTCAGCAATACGATTAATTTCTTTCCCAGAAAGCTTTTCTGACACAAAAAAACTTCCTATCATAAAAACACACCCAATTAACAATAATGCGATCTCAATTCCCGTCATTGCAACTACCTTTATCCTTATATTTTAATATCAAATCTACCAGGCTGACCTTTTACGATTACCTTACCTTCTTCAGCTGGCTCATCCTGTCCTTTTTTTCTTTTATGCCCCTGTCCCTGATAAGAACCATTGCCCTTTTCTTTGGCATCATATCTATAGCCCTCATTTTCCTTTTTTTCCGGTCTGGCTACTTTATGGCTCAAATCATGTTCCTGTTTTACCTGTTGTGTCTGAATATTCTGTTGCTCTACAGCAGGTTTATTCTCTTCGTTCTGCTTGATTATCCCGATATCATTTGTACGTCCAATCATAGCATTTAATCCTAATGGTGTAATTGACATATACTGCCTTACCCTTCCTGGATTTATGGTTCATTAATAAGAATGTCCATATAATTTCCTAATTTTTTACGCATTTTCATTAACGCTTTTGTATGAAGCTGAGATACTCTCGACTCGGATACCTCTAAAATATTACTAATTTCCTTCAAAGTTAATTCTTCATAATAATATAACAAAATCACTTTGCTTTCTTTTTCTGTCAGAGTCTCCATTGTCTCTGTCAGCATCTGTTTTAATTCATCTTCCTGCACTTTATCTTCCGGTTGCTGAAAGTGGGAATTCTTATGCGCATCCATAACAGGTTCACTCCCCTGTTCCAAATACTCATTCAAAGATACCACATTCGTCACTTTAAGCTGTGACTGCCAGTTTAATAATTCATCATCGGAAATGCCTAGTTCTACTGCCAATTCCTCATCTGATGCATTCTTACCGGTACGCATTTCAATCTGCTTGATGGCCTCGTCTATCCTCTTCTGTTTCTGGCGAACAGTACGTGGAATCCAGTCCATTTTTCTAATCTGATCTAATATCGTACCACGAATTCGAAGACTTGCATAAGTTTCAAATTTGACTTCTTTTCCCAAATCGAATTTGTCTATCGCATCTATCAAACCGAAAATCCCATAGCTGACCAAATCTTCGTACTCTACATTATATCCCAAGTACATACTTAAACGCCCGGCAACTAATTTTACCAGAGGAGCATATTCCAAAATAATCTGCTCACGGAGCTGTGGTGTTTTATTCTTTTGGTATTCTTCCCATAGCTTTTCTTTATCTACCGCTTTCATATAACCACCGATATCTATTCGTCAGTATTTTCCACCTCTGAATTGATATTTTCTTTCATTTCTTCTGTTTCCTCAGTCTTCCCCGTCGCATTTGCCGGTTCTGCAGGGAAATTCTTATCAATGACTATTTTCACGATACATCCTAATACATAAAATACAACTAAGACAACCAATAACATCGTGAAAAACTGTGTTGTTTCATATCGATATACAAATCCTAAAATACATGCTAATGCACCTGCTACCAACATTAATATCTCAGGTATTGATTTCGTTTTCATAATCTTCGAATTCCTTTTCTAAATTACTTTCACAGGTCTTCCAACTGCTTTGATGTAAAACTCTCCTGTTTCACTATGCAACTCTACCGTTCTACCATAATTAAGCCCGGTATCTTCTGCAATCAGTCGAATTCCTTTTTGCTTTAATATCTGCTTTGCAGCCTCTGCATTTCTTGCACCAATGTTACCGATATTCGAAACACCCGTCGTTTCGAACATCTTTGCGCCGCCTGCAATTTTCGCAACTAATCTCTGCTTACTTGCACCGGCAGCAATCACTCTTTTCAACAATTCTTCTATTCCTGTATCTGCAAATTTCGCAATATTCTGGTTATTCCGTACCTGTGTACTATCTGGAAGCATATAATGAACCATGCCACCTATTTTGGTTACTGGATCATATAAAGTCAAACCTATACAAGAACCAAGTCCAAGTGTAGTAATAACATCCGGAGATTTACAGATATTCAAATCAGCCATTCCAACTTTGACTACATTTCCCATCGTTATTCTCCTTAAATCTGGATGCCGAGTGAACTTAAAATCTTATCGTAGGATTCTGGCTCCGGCATTAAAATAAAATATCCGTTAATTGCAACATCCGCATTAATCTCCGTCTGAATCATTAATGCCTTATCTCCCATCATACCAAACTGAATCGCAGGCACACTTAAAATAGCCGCTGCCATATCTACTGCAATGTATGGTACCGATGGAGCGATACTCATTTTGGTTAGCGTTGATAACGCAGTCAAATAAGAAGCTGCTATAATATTCCCCACTTCTTTTAATGCAGATAAGTCCATCTCATCAAATGGTTCATTATAAGACATATCTCTCATCATAAGTGTATTAACAAGATAATGTCCTGATTCAATATCCAATAAGAACATCATGCTACCCTGGATATCATTCTGAACTTCAAGGAAGATACCGATAATCGTATCATCTTCTGCCCCTACTGCAGTTCCAAGTTCTGACACTTCTAACAATTTAACGCTCGGCACGTTCATATCGATACGTGCTCCTACCATCTTCGCAATTGCTGTAGTTGCATTGCCCGCACCTATATTACCAATTTCTTTTAGTACGTCCATGTACATATTGTTAACTTCTTCTAACGTAAATTTCCCCATATCGTGCCATGCCTTTCTATTGTCCCCAATACAACATAGTGAGACCAACACTGGTCTCACTATGCTAATCATTTTTGTTACTTTTTATGCGTTTTCTTCTACAATAGCATTAATATCGAATAATGAAATTAACTCTTCACCGTGTTTACCTACACCATTGATAAAACTTCCTTTTTTAGCTGATTTTTCAATCTCATCTGTTGATAAAGTAACAACTTCTTTTACTTCGTCAACAATAATACCAAGCATACCTTTTTCTTCTAACTTAAGAATAATGATTCTGCTTGCATTTGTAAACTGATCATCTTCTAAGCCCATTTTTAAACGAATACTCATAACCGGAACAATTTCACCACGGAGGTTAATAACACCTTTGAAATGTCTCTGTGCCTTTGGTACTCTTGTTATTTTCTGCATACGCACGATGTTATCAATAAAGCTGATATCAATACCATACTGCTCGCTGCCAATTTTAACAACGATATACTGCTTACTATCGTTTTCGATAATATCTAAACTGTTTGTCATATCTGCTACCCCCATTACATTAATGTATTGGCATCCAAAATTAATGCTACTTCGCCATCACCAAGAATTGTTGCACCACTGATAAGTTTATTGTTATTGATGTAATTACCAAGTGCTTTGATAACGATTTCCTGCTGTCCCATTAAATTATCTACTACGAGACCTGCAAGACTGTCACCTTTCTTAACAATAACGACTGTAAGGTTTTCCGGATCTTCCTGACCATCATTGATGTCAAGAATCTTATCTAAGCGAACAAGAGGAATAACATTTCCACGAAGGTGAATTACTTCACGTGCTTCTACATATTTAATCTCATTCACTGGAATGCTCTCGATATTAGCAATAGAACCTAATGCGATTGCATACTTCTCATCTCTGATTTCTACCATTAATGCCTGAATAATTGCAAGAGTTAATGGAAGTCTTACTGTAAAGGTTGTACCTTCGCCTAAAACAGTCTGAACTTCTACGTCACCACCTAAAGCTTCAATGTTTGACTTAACAACATCCAAACCTACGCCACGGCCTGAAATATCGCTGATTTTCTTTGCCATTGAGAAGCTTGGAAGGAACAAGAGATTGATAATCTCTTTCTGTGTCATGTTCTCTGCCTGTTCAGCTGTAATAGTACCGCGTTCGATAGCTTTATTCTTAACTGCTTCAACATCAATACCATTACCATCATCACCAACTTTAATGATTACGTTATTACCTTCCTGATATGCATTTAAGAAAATGCTACCAACTTCTGGCTTACCACGCTGAACACGAACATCGTTTGCTTCTAAACCATGGTCAGCTGAGTTACGTAATAAGTGCTGTAATGGATCACCAATCTGGTCAACTACGGTACGATCTAATTCTGTTTCTTCACCAGTCATGTACAATTCCATCTTCTTTCCTAACTGACGAGAAAGATCACGAATCATACGTGGGAATTTATTAACTGTACTTTCAATTGGAACCATTCGAACCTTCATTACTGACTCATGTAAATTGGTTGTAATACGTTCCAAGTATTCAATCTGTTCATTAAATGACTGATTCTGGAAAGAAGTTGCCTCAGATGAACTGATAGAAACCAAACTGTTTTTCGCAATAATAAGCTCAGATACCTGATTCATTAATGCATCTAATTTTTCGATATCTACACGAACTGTTCTACCTGTTACTGCTTTTGCCGGTGCTTGTTTCTTAGCTGTCTGTGCTGCTGAAGCAGACGCTGCTGGTGCTGCTGTCGCTGCTTTTACAGGTGCTGTAGCTACCTGCTCAACCACTGGCTCTTCTTCTACTTCTTCAATCACTTCCGCAACTGCTTCTACTTCTGTTCCTGCTACTTCTGCATACGTTACCACGCCACCAACAACAGATTCGATTTCTGAAACAGAACCAGCTGCTTTACTAATCTTTTCAAATTCTGCTTCACTTTCCATAAAGAAACTGAAGTCATACTCAAATTTTTCATCTTCAATATCCTGTGAACTTGGACGATAAACAAGAATATTACCGAACTCTTCCACAGCTTTAAATACTAAGAATGCTCTTGCTGCTTTAAGTAAACATTCTTTCTGAATATGTATCGTAATACCATATACCTTTGATCCAGACTCTTCCGCATTTTTAATTGCTTCTTTTTCTTCATCTGTCAATTCAATCTCAAGGTAATTTGCACCATCTGTTGCTTCTTTTTCTGCTACTTTTTCCTCTACTGGTGCAGCTTTTTCTGGTGCTGGAGCTCCATTTGCAGCGGCAATGAAATCATTTAATTCTTTAATGATCATCTCATTGTCTTCTGTGCCTTCGTCAGAGCTTGCCTTTACATTATTCAAATATCCATCAATCGCATCAAGACATTTAAATAACAAATCGATCATCGCACTATCAACTTTGATTTTATCACTACGAACTTCCTGGAAAACGTTTTCCATATCGTGTGTCAAATGCTGCATGCGCTTAAATCCCATAGTTCCAGCCATACCCTTTAAAGAGTGTGCTGCACGGAACACTTCATTAATTGTATCTTTGTTATCTGGTTCCTTCTCTAAAACCATGATACAATCACTTAAAGTCTGCACGTGTTCATTGGTTTCATCAATAAAAATCTCAAGATATTGGCTTACGTCCATAATTATTGTACCCCCACATTTTTTGTGATTGTTGATGCAACTTTATCTAACGGAACAACTTCATTTACAACGCCTGCCTCTGCAATTGCTTTTGGCATTCCGTATACTACACAGCTCTCTGCATCCTGTGAAATAACGTAAATTGGTTTTGATTTTTCAAGAGAAAGGATTCCTTTTGTTCCATCTGCTCCCATACCAGTCAGTACTACACAAACCACCTGATCAAAACCACTCTGTTTCAAGGAATCATATGTAATATCTGCACATGGTCTTAATCCACCAATTGCCGGCATATTATTCAATGCAATCACATGACCAGAAGAAGTTTTCTTTACTTCCATATGCTTACCACCCGGAGCTACATAAACAACGCCTTTCTGTAAAACATCGCCATCTTCTGCTTCTTTCACCTTAATTGCACTGGTCTCATTCAAACGATCTGCCATGGATTTAGTAAATCCTGCAGGCATATGCTGAACTAATACCATTGGTGCATCTAAGTTCTTTGGTAAAAATGGAATAACACTCTGTAATGCTTTTGGTCCTCCTGTAGAACAAGCGAGTGCAACAATTTTATTACGACTCTTAACATTATTAACTGCCGATCTGGTAGTTGTACTTCTAACTGGCGCTGATACAGCCGGTCTTGTTGACACACCTGCTGTTATAGAAGATGTTCTTCTAAACTGCTCTGTCTTCAATACCGCATTCAAAACCTCTAACAGACGCTTTTTAAATTTGTCACCCTTTGCCTCGATAACATTATCCGGTTTGGTAACAAAATCGATTGCTCCAAGTTCCATTGCAAGAATCGTAACTTCTGCATCTTTGGTTGTCATGGTACTTACCATGATAACAGTTGCCTTAATTCTTTCTTTCTGCAAACGCTCTAATAATTCAAGACCATTCATACGTGGCATATTAATATCTAAAACGACACCATCATACTTGTTCTTTTTTAATTTTTCATATGCCTCAAGTCCGTCCCGACATACATCCGTTGCTTGAAATGTACTATCTGTGTTGATTATATCACAGATAACTCTTCTCATGAGTGCAGAGTCATCAACTACCAAAATATTTTTCTTCATACAATTAACCATTCTCTTTCTGGCGAACTTTTCGCTCTTCTTCAAAAATGTATCTAATTATCTCTTCACGAATTCGATTATCTTCAATATGGAATCTGACACGACTTTCGTACACTACTTTAGCTGGTAAACGCACTTCAACACAAGCAATTACATTGCCGACAATATTAAACTGCCTATCCATTTTATCATTCGTAAGACGAAGTAAAACCATAACTTTGTCACCTGGATTCAGTTCATTCTCTGAACGGAACTTCATTCCTCCACCGCTCAAATCTACCGTAAGTCCCTGACGAGCATCCTCATTGAAATCTCCCTCTGTCAAAATACGATAGAGTTCATCTACTGATTCCATCTGCTTTTGTTCTTCGTCTAAAACGTAAAACTTAAAGTTCTGAGTACAATTATAACGATAATATTCTCTACGCTGAAACTTCTCTAATGCGGTTCGAAGTTGTATCTCCAACATAAAAAATCCATCTTTTTTATATCGCTCCACTACTTGTCCGATACTCTTATACAATCCTCCGCTATAACTATAAAATATAAATTCAAAACGAACCCCTAGCGGTAATAAGATTAATTTTCCTTTTTCTGTAGGCATGGCAATCTCAAAATTACCATTTTCCTTAATATCTAATACCTGACTACGATATATACTTGGCTCATCACCATTTTTATTTTCAAGTTGCTGAACTAAGCGAATATCTATTTTGTCACCTAATCGAATAACGTCCGAAACTGCCATACGTAACTCCTTACTTATCGGTTAATTATTTTATTAATCAATTTTGTAATTCCCCATTTTTTGCTAACAACTGCATTTCCACCATTCATAATCGCATTTGCGATATTCTCAAACGCTTCTGCTGACTTAGAACTAGGATTACTTAAAGACACCGGTTTCTGCTGACGAACTGCCTTTTCTAATGCACTATCCTGCGGAATTGCACCAAGATACTGTATTTTTCCTGCCAAAAACTGTCTTACAACAGAGTCCAATTTTTCAAATAATTGGCGCCCCTCTACTTCACTAGACACACGATTCGCTACCACATAAACCTGTGGTTGATTCTTTGAAAAGTCTGGATGATGATGTAATGCTTTCAATAACGAATACGAATCTGTCAAAGAGCTAGGATCTGGTGTAGATACTAGTAACACTTCCGGACTCGCAAGTACAAATTCCAATACACTATCTGTAATTCCAGCTCCTGTATCTACAATAAGAACATCTGTCATTGTACTTAACTTTTCCAAACATTTAACCAAATACATAATCTGGTCTTTCGTCAAATTATTTAAAGCCAGAATGCCTGAACCACCGGAAATAAAACCTATCTCCATCGGTCCTTCCGTAATAATCTCACTAATATCTTTTCCATGATAAATTAAATCACTTAGATTATGTTTTGGTATTGCTCCAAACATTACCTCGACATTAGCGAGCCCAAAGTCGGCATCAACGATTAATACTTTTTTCCCCATTTTACGAAACTGAATGGCAAGATTTACAGAAAGATTGGACTTTCCTACGCCACCTTTTCCACTCGTTACGGTAATGACTCTAGCTGTATGCTGAACCACTTTCTGATTCTGTTTTTTTATAACGTTTCTAAGCTGTTGAGCCTGATCCATAAATTACTTGCCTCCGAGCAACTGTTTTACTATTCTCTGAGAATTGAACTCCTCAATGTCATCTGGTACATTCTGTCCAGTCGTCATGTATGCCAACTCTGCACCCGAATACAAACGAACATTTAACATATTACCATAAGATGTTGTCTCATCTAATTTGGTAAATATTAATTTATATTTTGAAATCTCCTGATAAGAATCCACAATATCTAATAAATCTTTATATTTTATAGTAGCACTCAGTACTAAAAATACTTCACGTTCATACTGCTCATCTAAACCATCAATCAACTTCTTTATATCCATCTTCTGTTCTTCATTTTTATGTGAAAAACCTGCTGTGTCGACAAATATCAAATCATAATCTGCAAACTTTTCGATTGCCTGATTTAAATCCTGAGCACTATACACAATGCTCATAGGTGCATCCAAAATATTAGCATAAATATGTAACTGTTCTGTAGCAGCGATTCTATAAGTATCTGCTGTTACAAAAGCAACTTTCTTATCTTCTTCCACTTTATATTTTGAAGCAATTTTCGCAATTGTTGTAGTCTTTCCTACACCGGTAGGTCCAATAAAAAATACAACTCTTGGTTTCTTTCCTTCCAAAGAAATACTACAAGGCTCACCAAATTTTAAAATCATTTTCTGATATACATTAGACAAGATAACATCTACGCTGCTATTCGTATTCGCCATCTTCTCTGCATCATCTAAAATCTGATTTACATACTTCTCGCTCACTTCATTATCTAATAATGTACGATACAACATCTTCATGAATTTAAAACTTTCCATATTCTGTATCGTAGTTTCCGGAAGCTCGTTTCCTCTGGTTTCTTCTGCTGAAAGTTTCTTCTCTAAAATATTAGAAAGATTCTCTAACTTTCTTTCAATTTCATCACGGCTTGTATTCATACTTGCTGGTGAAAACTCTACAGCTGCCGGTGTTACCGGTGTTCTAACTTCCTGCTGATATACCGGCTGTGTATGCATTATCGGACTTTCCTTACTTTGAAATGCCTGTGGTGGGATTACAATTTTCTCATCTGCAGCCAGATTAATCGATTCTGTACTTCTCCATGTATTCTGATTAACTGAAGGCTCCACAAATTTCATCTTCTCTTCCACAGCAGCAGTCACTTCATATGTAACACTTTTAAAAAAGCTGAAAAAACCGGTTGGTTTCACTTCTTTTACATTCATTACAACTGCACTTTCACCAAATTCTTCTTTGGCTTTTGCAATTGCTTCTTCCTTTGTCTTTCCAATAAACTTTTTAATGGTCATTTATGCAGTCACCATCCCTACTGATTGTAATTCAACATTTGATTCTACCTCATTATATGAGACAACAATCAAATCTCTAAAATATTCCTCTGTAAGCTTTTTAAAATACATACGCACAATCGGTGAAGTAATCACGATTGCATTGCGTCCCATCTTCTCCAGTTTCGACACCTCTACCTCTAAAGAATTCATAATCGCTCTGGTCTTCTCTGGATCTAATGTTAAATATGCCCCCTGCTCTGTCTGCTTTACAGATGCCATAATCTCCTGCTCAATTCTAGGATCAAGTGTAATCACACTTGTGGTCTCATTTGCAGGGAAAAACTTACTTGAAATCGCACGTTTTAAACTCTGACGAGTATATTCAGTCAATACATCTGTATCTCTGGTTGCAGATGCATGATCAGCCAAAGTTTCAAAAATAGAAAGCAAATCACGAATAGAGATACCTTCACTAAGTAAATTCTGCAATACTTTCTGCACTTCGCCTAAGCCTAAAAGCTTCGGTATCAATTCTTCTACCAATACCGGATTTGTTTCTTTTAAGTTGTTTACCAAATTCTGTACATCCTGTCTTGTCAACAGTTCTGCAATATGTGTTCGAATCACTTCTGTCAAATGTGTCGCAATAATAGAAGGTGGATCTACTACTGTATAACCTAAACTTTCTGCTCGTTCACGCTGACTCTCTGTAATCCAGATAGCCGGTAAATGGAACGATGGTTCAAACGTAGGAATACCAGTGATCTCTTCTTCTACATATCCCGGATTCATGGCCATATAATGATCAAACAGAATTTCTCCTTCTGTCACCTGAATACCTTTAATCTTAATAATATACTGATTTGGATTCAGCTGAATATTATCTCGCAAACGAATAATCGGCACTACTGTACCTAATTCCAATGCAATCTGACGACGAATCATAACTACACGATCTAACAAGTCACCACCTTGATTCACGTCTGCCAACGGAATAATACCATAACCAAATTCTAACTCAATTGGATCAACCTGCAACAATGATACTACATTCTCTGGCTTTCTAATTTCTTCTGCCTCCTCCTCTGACGCACTTATCTCATCTTCAATACTTTCAATCTGATTATTTTTCTCAACTATGCGTCCAAGGAAAATAAATCCTACACCAAAAAGAATAAATAATAATGTATTAAATGGTGTTGCTATACCCAGCATAGCAAAAGTTGCACCTACAAGATACATAACTTTTGGCGTACCAAATAACTGTCCCACCATCGTTGTTGCAAAATCACTATCATCAGATGATTTTGTTACAAGAATACCTGTTGCTAATGAGATAACTAATGAAGGAATCTGTGAACACAAACCATCACCAATCGTTAAAATACCGTAACGTTCCAGGGCTTCCATTATCTCCATTCCCTGATAAACTACACCCATTACAGTACCACCAATTACGTTAATTAATGTAATAATAAGACCCGCTGTAGCATCTCCCTTTACGTACTTCGTAGCACCATCCATAGAACCAAAAAACGCTGCTTCCTTTTGAATTTTCTCTCTTCGTTCTTTTGCTTCTTTATCTGTAATCGCTCCAGTATTTAAATCTGCATCGATTGCCATCTGTTTACCAGGCATAGCATCCAATGTAAATCGAGCTGTTACTTCCGCAATTCGTTCAGAACCCTTATTAATAACAACGAACTGAATAATTATTAAAACAATGAAAATAATTACACCAATAACTAAACTACCACCACCAACGAACTGTCCAAACGTCTCTACCACGTTTCCCGGCTCACCCGTTGTCAAAATCAATTTCGTTGAAGACACGTTCAATGAAATTCGAAAGATTGTAGTAAACAAAAGTAATGTCGGGAAAAAAGACATATCCAACACTTCTTTTGTAAATAAAACATTAAATAAAATTATCAATGCAATGGAAATGTTCAGTGCCAGCATCACGTCAAGTAACGCAGCTGGAATTGGCAAAATAAAAAATACTATTGCTGCAAGCAAATATATCGCAACACCAATATACGCTTTCCTCACCGTACTTTCCTCCTATTCTTTCTATACCATTTATCCCACCTGAATTTCAGGCATTTTATAAATTTCTCATAATATTACAACTGTTACATAATAGAAAATCCTTAAATGATCTCCTATTGTCTTGTATTGTATACCATTGCCAATACTTCCGCAACTGCTTGATACAGTTCCGGTGGAATCTCCTGTCCTATGTCCACATTTGCATAGAGCATTCTGGCCAACGGCTTATTTTCCACTATCTCTACATGATTCTCTTTTGCTACTTCTTTAATCTTCTGAGCCAGAAAATCTTCTCCCTTTGCCAACACAATCGGTGCTCTTGCTTTTTCTGCATCGTATTGAATCGCAACCGCATAATGTGTCGGGTTCGTAATAACTACGTCTGCTTTTGGAACATCCTGCATCATTCGACGCATAGATACTTCCCTCATTTTTTGTTTCTGTTTTCCTTTTACTTCTGGATTACCTTCAGCATTCTTATATTCATCCTTTACTTCCTGCTTGGTCATTTTCATATCTTCTTTAAATTTATATTTCTGATAGATATAATCTGCAACACCAACAAGCATATAAGCAATACTAATCTTTAGTCCTGCATCCAGCACCACATCACCAACCATAAAAATTGCCTGATTAAGCGGAACTTCATAAAGTATAAATAAATTATCCGCATCATCCCGAATAGCACTATATGCAATATACATAATCAATGCAATCTTGACAATAGATTTTGCCAATTCAAACAACGACTGCGCCGAAAAAATTCTTTTAAAACCATTTATCGGATTAAATTTATCAAATTTTGGCATCAATGGTTTTGTCGTAACCTTCCAGCCAACCTGATAAATATTAACTGCTATTGCAATTATAATTCCAAATATAAAAAACGGCAAACATGTAGTTAAAATCTCTAATAACACTTTTGTTACTAATGTTCCTACTGCCTGCCCGGAAACATTCTTTGCATTTATCGCAACGAAATCCGGAATCAATCCATATATATCCGTAAATGCTCCCAGCAAATGTTCAGCAACAAAAGAAATGAAGGTTTTTAAAACCAAGAACAAAACGATTAACTCAAATGCTGATGTTAATTCTTTACTTTTTGCTACCTTACCTTCTTTTCTCGCATCACTTAACTTCTTTGCTGTAGCTGGCTCTGTTTTCTCTCCACCCGGTCCATCTTTCGCGAACCACTGAAGATTTATTTCAAATAAAAATTGCTTATTTTCAAATCTCACTTGCTAATACATTCCTTCTACAAAAAGTACCATCATTTTTCGCATTTCTGTAAAAATAAAATTTGCAACACTCGGTAATAGCTTTACAGTCACTAATAATACTGCTAAACCAACCAACACTTTCAGCTGAATACCTACCGCAAACATATTCATTTGTGAGGCTACCTTTGCCATAATTCCCAAAATACTATTTAATATCATGATACAAGCAAATATCGGCAGCATAATTCGAAACGATATTACAAAAGCATCTGTCAAATAAGTAACAAAACCACTCGCCAAATACTCCCATTCAAAAATCTGCCCATTTACAGGTATCAATGCAAATGCATCAACGAAAGAATTTAGAATTACATGATGCATATCTGATATTAGCATCAATAATAAAATAAAATAAAAATACAAATTTCCCGTCAGTGTCGCCTGAGTACGGTTAATCGGGTCAAACTGCTGTGCCATAGATAACCCAATATCCATATCTATCAGACTTCCGGCAAATAAAATAATGGAATTACAAATGTTTGCAGCAAGTCCTATTAGCAACCCTGTAATTCCTTCTTTTAATACGATTACTGCATATCCAAGCATACCTGTATAACCAACATGTGATGTATCTACGAACCCGCTGATAAGAAACGCGATACAAACTGCCAGACCGATTTTTACCCGCCCCGGCACATTTACCATTCCAAAAAATGGTGCTATGTATACAAAACAGGATACTCGAACCAGTATCAGTAAAAATATTTCAATATTATCTAAAGAAAATGTATACTCTAACATATAGCTGCCTATCCGAGATACATACTAAAATCAGACCACAGTTTATCGATAAAACCGGATAAATTATTTAATATCCACGACCCGAATAACATCATTCCCAAAAATATCGACAACATCTTCGGAACAAACGTAAGCGTCTGCTCCTGAATCGATGTAACTGTCTGAAAAATGCTGACTATTAAGCCCACACACAATGATATCAGCAACATAGGTGATGCACACATAATAATCCAATATATCGCTTCCTGGGCAATATCTAAAACCTGTCCCTCTGAAATCATATCTATCCCTCTTAACTATACTACTCAAAAAGAGTAGAGCGTCATAAGAACGTATTTACTAAACTACCAATTATCAAATTCCAACCATCTGCCATGATAAATAATAACACTTTAAATGGTAACGAAATAGTGGTTGGTGGAAGCATCATCATACCCATTGACATCAATACCGATGCCACTACCATGTCGATAACGATAAAAGGGATATAAATCAAAAATCCTATGATAAAAGCTTGTCTAAGTTCACTAATAATAAATGCCGGTATTACTACCACCATTGGAATATCATCAAAATTGTCATATGTCTGATATTCAGCTTGTGGAATCACTCCATGTTCTAACGCGATATCAACAAAAAGCTTTAAATCTTTTTCCTGCATATCTCGATACATAAACTCACGGAAAGGATCCTGCACCAGCTCAAATGCCTCTTCTGTGGTTATTTCACCATTATCAAGGGGCTCTACCACAGTTTTATTAACCTCCTGTAATGTCGGCCACATGATAAACATTGTCAAAAACAGTGCCAAACCAATAAGTACCTGATTTGGCGGTGCCGTCTGCGTACCCATAGCAGTTCTGATAAAATGCAAAACTACTACAATTCGAGTGTATGACGTTAGCATAATCAAAATAGATGGTGCTAATGCAATTACGGTTATTACCAAAAACATTCGAATCGGTGTCGATAACGAACCACTGTTATTATTATATGTAATTGATAATCCATCTGTATCGTCTTCTGTCGCTTTTGTTACATTCCCACCATCATTATTCTGCGTAAAATCCGTAATATCAATCGGCTCATTTGTCGTCGCATATACGGTACTGGTAGTGACTGAACTTGCTAATAACAAAACGACTGCCACAATTGCCATGACAAAAGAAAACATACAATAGACTTTCTTTCTTTTTGTCATATTTGTATCCTACTTCTTTGGAAAATGCCCTTTCACTTTTTCCATTACTTCCTGAAAATTCTCTGTAACTACCGTTTTCCCGGACACAGTATTTCCTTGAATCGAATCAAATACTGGTACTTCTGTCAATTGTTCTTCTGACAATTGCGTAAGTAATGTTACTTCATCCTTTCCAACTGCAACTACAAGATATACCTCCCCTGCTTTTATCAGGCAAATATACTTATTAGGTGCTACATTTAAAGACTCTACTATCTGCAGATTCTTATGTCTCATGCTCATTTTTTGATAACCACCCACCCACTTTGCTGTAAGATAAGTGATTACCAAAACAAAAGCAAACACAAGAAATGCACCTATTAACTGCATTGCACTCTCGAAAGTCGAACTTAATAAAATCATATTAACCAACTACTTTTTTTACTGCTTCAAGAACACGCTCTGCCTGGAATGGTTTTACAATAAAGTCTTTTGCACCAGACTGGATTGCTTCGATAACCATCGCCTGCTGTCCCATAGCTGAACACATAATAACATTAGCTGCTGGATCAAGTTCTTTAATTTTCTTTAATGACTGAATACCATCCATTTCTGGCATTGTAATATCCATAAGTACTAAATCAGGTTTAACTTCTGCATATTTTTCAACGGCTTTCTGTCCATTCTCTGCTTCTGCAGCAATTTCGTAACCATTCTTTGTTAAAATATCTTTGATCATCATTCTCATGAAAGCTGCGTCATCAACGATTAAAATTTTTGCCATTTTTATCTCTCCTCTAAATTATGTTTTACTTAATAATCTCGGTAATTCTCACACCGAAACTTTCTTCAATTACTACAACTTCGCCCTTTGCAACGTATTTACCATTTACTAAAATATCTATTGGTTCACCTGCAATACGATTCAATTCTAAAATCGTACCTGGTGCGAAGTCCAAAATTTCCTGAATAGATTTGCTAGTTCTACCAAGTTCTACTGTCACTTCAAGTGGCACATCCATAATCAGTCCGATATTTTCCTGACCATATACCGGCTGTTCCATTCCCTGGAATGACTGGAACTGTGCAGGTTGTACATTGATTGGCTGACCCATCATTGGCATCTGCATCATTGGTTGTCCCATCATCGGCATCTGCATCATTGGTTGTCCCATCATCGGCATCTGCATCATTGGCTGACCCATCATTGCCTGATTCATATCCATTGCAGGCGCCATCTGTGGCATTTCCTGTGGAGTTGCTGGAGTTGCAGGTGCTACTGGCTGTGGTGCCGGCGTCGGTTCTGGCACTGTCGTCATAGCCTGCGTTGCACTTGTACACATTTCTCTTGCAAAAGAAACTGGATATAACTGCATAATCTCACTATCAACCAAATCTGCCATAGGTGGACTAATATCAATAACACGATTAAACATAGATGAAAGTGAAGTCGCTGCTGAACCCATCATCTGGTTCATCGCCTCGCTAATTGCACTTAAATGCAACTCGCCTACTTCCATGCCATCGATA
>JAFYQA010000131.1 GCA_017547315.1 Roseburia sp.
TGGATTTTACAAAGTCGCTATGTACTTCGCGTCGTCAAAAACTCAAAGGGACCTGACATATAGGTATTAGAATTATCCAATATCTATGAGTCAGGTCCCTTTTCAAACAGTTGACTTTGCGAAGTACGTTTTGTAAAATCCGGCTTGTAAGAAAATCTAAGAAACCTACAAGGGCACTGTCCGTGTCTATGCAGAAAATCCCTCAAAATTGTGAAACCCTTAGCGAACGGGAAAAATCACGTTTCCGGCATCTGCAAAATTAGACTTTCAAACATTTCTTCACAATAAGCAAAAATATCTTTTCTAAAATGCTTGGCACTATCCAAAGACTTCATGAAAGAAATACGCCACGTTCTGCGAGCCATGAATCATTTGCGAAACGAAAGTTTACCATAATAAATAATCGTTTTTGGAATTGCCCTTTTAATGTCTGGTTAACAATGCCCATACAAAGCAAATACGGTTTTTCAACATGCGTGGAATAGGGTAATGCGACATCTCCGATGCATTGTTGCCGTGGCGTCTGTATTTGAGGAGTTTATCTGGAATAAAAGTGGTACCACGTTTTAATTGGTCGTTAATTACTCCTATCCACTGGTCGTGCATCTCGATATAATTTGGGATTGGCACTACCTCATCTAAGAGTTCTCGTTTAAAAGCCATACAACAGCCAATATACGTGTTTCTCCAAATATTCTTGATTACTCCTGCTCCTGAACCTTTTAAGCTGTAAAAAGACTCTAAAATTACTTCCTGACAGTTGCCATCTGTTACAACCGCATCATGCACCACAAGACCAACGCTATCTTGTTTAAATGCTGCCATCACAAGTTCTACTTTTTCCGGCATCCAGATATCATCCTGATCTGCCAGGAAAATATATTCTCCCTCGCATGCACGAAGCGCATTCTCTACATTTTTCTTCACGCCTGCCTTAGGCCCATCAATCATGCGGACACGAACATCTTTTTTTGCATATTGAGCAAGTATTTCTCTGGTTCCATCCGTAGAACCATCATCCGATACAATCACTTCGTCTTTTGGTCCGAGTTGTGATAGAATCGAGTCTAACTGTTCTTCTATGTATTTTGCTCCCTGATAAGAAACCATCGCAACTGAAATATGCTTCATTGTCTCTCCCTCTTTTCACTTGGTTTATACAACATCTCTATGCCTATTTTAAACCCCATTTACCAAAATAAGATATCATAGACTGTACATGCAATTTAAATAACTTTTTGCTCTTATGCGACCCCTTTTCCCATTTATGGATTACTGTCGCATACGGACAATAGCACAAACGTGAAATCTGATTCAGACGTTTACACAAGTCCGCATCTTCCATGTACAAAAAGAATCTCTCGTCAAATCCTTTTAACTGTCTAAATAATTCTGTGCGAATCACAAGAAAACTTCCCTGTGCAAACGGCACATCAAAGGGTTTTGAATAGTCCATATCCTGCATGGTATGATATGCCTGACGCTTTTTAAAAGCTCCTTTTAAAAACATGCGGATAAACATATCCCATATCGTCAAATCTCTGCGGTATACTCCTAAAAGATTGCCTTCTTCGTCTACAAGGCGTGGTACACACATACCAATACTATCATCTTCCATAAATGTAATCAGCTTTGAAAAAGCATCCTCTTCTAGGATGATATCCGGATTCACAATCGCATGGTATCTTGAATCAAGCTGTTTTATCACATAATTATGGCCTCCGCCGAATCCCATATTTTTTCCGGTAGGCAAATACATGACATCCTTATACTGCTGCTCTAATTCGGCCAATTCATTCGCCGGCCTTCTGTTCTCAGAATCCCCAGCATTTTCCGATACACATTGCTGCATAGGAGCTTCTGCATTATCTACAATATAAATCTGCTTACTAATAGACGCAGGTGTATGTTCTTCAATCGAAGCCACCGCTTTTTTCACGTCCTCTTCATTATGATACGACACAATCGTTATGCTTAAATCTCTCATCCTAATCTCCGCTAATATTATTACAGGAAATTGCACCACGTACAATTTCCTGTCTATTCATTCTTTATTCTGCACCTCTTCCAAGAAGCACTACTTTTACTGTTTTAAATAAAATGCGTACATCCATTGCCAGATTCCAATTCGAAATGTAAGCAGTATCTAAACTTACTACTTCTTCAAAATCAGTAATCTTGCTTCTGCCGCTTACCTGCCACATACCAGTCAGGCCAGGTTTATTACCTAAGCGCGCACAGTGATGTGCTTCGTACTGTGCAAACTCATCTAATGTAGGAGGTCTGGTTCCAACCAAACTCATATCACCCTTTAAAACATTCCAAAACTGTGGCAACTCATCAATCGAAAACTTACGCATAAATTTTCCAATTGGGAAAATTCGAGGATCATCATCCATCTTAAACATAAGTCCTTGCATTTTATTTTGTTCCATCAATTCTTTTTTCCGCTCTTCTGCATCTGTATACATCGAACGGAATTTATAAATCTTAAACTGTCGCCCATTTTTACCTACTCTCGTCTGTGAGAAAAAGATAGGCCCCGGAGATTGTTTTTTAATAATCGGTGCGAAAATAAGAAACGCAATACCTGTAATAAGTAATCCTACCAAACTTCCTACAATATCCATACAACGCTTAATAAACAACTGTCTCGGCGTTGCAATACACATACTAGAAGTCAGTACCAGGTACGGACCGCATTTTTCCACTACCTTATTCGGCATCAGCTTAGACTCGTGTACCAAATTAAA
>JAFYQA010000132.1 GCA_017547315.1 Roseburia sp.
AAGTATTTATCGGGTGCCTTTTTACGTGACAAAAGATTTAAAAAGTACGATTGAAGATTTAAAAGTACAAGGAATTAAGGTATATGCGGCTCACTTAAAGGGTACATTATGTTATGATGAACCGGATTATAAAAAACCGACTGCTTTTATGATTGGCAACGAAGGAAATGGTTTATCGGATGAAATTGCAGATTGTGCAGATACTTACATTAAAATCCCAATGCAGGGAAAGGTTGAGTCGCTAAATGCTGCCATTTCTGCTACACTTTTGATGTATGAGACGAACCGCCAGCGCAGACAAGGGTAGTATTTGCGATGAAAGGTGTTTTATACGACTAGAGGCAGTGTATGAAACGATGTAATTTGGGAAAATGATAGGAATGATGAGGGTGATAGAAGTTGAGAATTTGGTTTAAGATGATAAAGGATAATCGTTTGGTAAAGGATACAACGATTACGGATGAATCGAAGGATACAAGAACGCATAAGATTTTCCGGGCTTTGGAAGAGGCTTGTTATGAATTCGATTTAGGAAGACCAATTTGGCTGGATGCAAATGTGAACGAGTTTAAGCAGAATGCGAAGACTCGTTTCCGTCAGGAGTCATTTGTGGAAACGATTGAATTTGATTTTTTGGAAATGCATGTAATAGAAGAGGACTAGTCAGTTGCTTGTAGAAGCAATAAATGGGTAGGGAACAACGAATAGATAGGGACCAATTAGGATGGAAGGAAAAGACAGAAGAGAAAAATTAATCTCGGTATTACAAGAAGCAGATGCTCCGGTGTCTGGAACAGAACTTGCAAAACAGTTAGGGGTTAGTCGTCAGGTAATTGTACAGGATATCGCGCTGCTTCGTGCAGTGGATAAGAATATTTTGAGTACCAACAAGGGGTATGTTTTACATGTACCGGAGCAGGGGATGGATGGTGTAAAACGCAGTTTTGCGGTAAACCATACGAAGGAACAGATACGAGACGAACTATATACTATCGTAGATTATGGCGGAAAAGTACTGGACGTAGTTGTGGAGCATGATATTTATGGACAGATTACTGTGGATTTGATTTTGTGTAATCGTTTAGATGTTGATGAATTTGTGGAGCGGATTGAGAATAGTAAAAGCCGGCCATTGAAGGTGCTGACGGATGGAGAGCACTGGCATACGGTAGAGGCGGCATCGGAAATAGTACTGGATAAGATTGAAGAAAAGTTACGCAAGCGGGGATATTTACGATAATGTGAATTTATTCTGAATTGTACGGATAGCTTGCTACCATGATGAAAATTAAATATTGTCATTCGATTTTAAGTATCCGGATGATTTGTAGAAAACTGCAAACGTCCGGATTTTTTTATGTATACTTTTGCAGATATGTTTTTTGATCTAGTGATTTTATAAAAAAAATGAAGTTGAGACTTGTATATTTCTACTTGCTCCTCTTGTTATATAGTGCTATACTGTGTAAAACAAATGTAAAGACAACTGACAAGACAGTGAAGAAGTGTAATAAGTATATTGTGGTGTCAGGAAAATGTACAGGAGACAATTATGGAAAAAGTGAAAGCATTTTTTAAGAGAAAAAATATTGAGATTTCTATAAAACGCTATTTTATCGATGCATTAGGTGCGATGGCACAGGGACTATTTGCATCGCTATTAATCGGAACGATTATCGGAACATTGGGTACACAGTTTGGTATTGAGATTTTGGTGACAGTTGGTAATTATGCAAAAGCGGCAGTCGGTGCGGCAATGGCGATTGCCATTGGCTATGCATTACAGGCACCGCCATTAGTTCTTTTTTCATTGGCAGCAGTCGGTGCGGCGGCAAATGAGCTGGGCGGTGCAGGCGGTCCGTTGTCCGTGCTTATCGTAGCAATTTTTGCTGCAGAGTTCGGTAAGATAGTTTCAAAAGAAACAAAAATTGATATTATCGTCACACCATTCGTAACTATTTTTGTGGGTGTTGTGCTTTCATTATGGTGGGCACCGGCAATTGGTGCGACAGCTAGTGCGTTTGGTAATGCGATTATGTGGGCGACGGAACAGCAGCCATTTATTATGGGAATCATCGTATCTGTAGTTGTGGGAATTGCGCTGACACTTCCAATCAGTAGCGCGGCTATTTGTGCAGCACTTGGACTTACGGGATTGGCAGGTGGCGCAGCTGTAGCTGGTTGCTGTTCACAGATGGTAGGTTTTGCAGTGTTAAGTTTTCGTGAAAACAAATGGGGCGGCTTTTTTGCACAGGGTATTGGAACTTCGATGCTTCAGATGGGTAATATTGTAAAAAATCCAAAAATCTGGATTCCAGCGATTCTTACATCAGCCATTACAGGACCGTTGGCGACTTGCGTATTCCATTTGGAAATGAATGGTGCGGCGGTGTCATCCGGTATGGGAACTTGCGGTCTGGTTGGTCAGATTGGTGTGTATACCGGCTGGCTTTCGGATATTGCGGCAGGAACAAAGGATGCTATTACAGCAATAGACTGGATTGGATTAGTATTCATTTGCTTTATTTTGCCGGGAATACTTACCTGGCTGTTTGGAATTTTCTTCCGGAAAATTGGATGGATTAAAGAGAACGATTTGAAATTGGAATTGTAAGAAGTTTTTGAAAGAAATAAAATGTGTGATGTTTTAAGGATAGCGCAGATTGCTATCCTTTTTCTATGCAGATAAATTATAAATTGGGCGATATTAGCTATAAACGCAACGCTAACACCCAATTTTATGGAAGCATTGGGTGTTAACGAAACATTTATCCTCTCTGCTGCCCATTTTAACTTGTCTTTTGGGTGGAGGAGAACTATTAATTCATCATATGGCCCATTTACTTATGAAATTTGGGTGGCAATCAATATTTTATAGTTGTTTTCGCCCAAAGTGGTATTATCTGGATACCCGGTTATTTTCAAATAGCAGGGTATCAGAGTTTGAAAATCTTCTATTTACCCTTTTAGCCAAGTTTATTGATATATTTGAGCTTGAACTGGGATGTTATTTGGCAAAAAATATCTATACACCCCAGTGAGTAAATTTTTAAATATTTTACTATATATTTGTAGACACCAAGTAAAGAAATCCACAAATCCCAATTGAGTAGAACAGATGAATTCGAATGTGTTTTGACGCGGTTTTTGCTAAGATTCGACAGGAGTAATTGTGTATAAATAGTACTTGTGCAGTTCACAAAAATTTAAGAAAGAATATCTTCGGAAAACCCCACATAAAATTAGAATTGTGGTATAATTGAGAAAGGAGAAAATGTATAGGGAAGGTATGGTTATATATATGGAGCAGACTTTTTCTAAGGGTGAAGGAATTGACAGTTGGAATGCGACGATGTTTTTGTACAATTCCGCGTTAAAAGAAGTTAAGACAAAAGTAGAGATATTAAATGATGAATTTCAACAGGTACATCAATATAATCCGATAGAATACGTGAAGGCAAGACTTAAGACACCGGAAAGTATCGTGAAGAAGTTAAAGAGACATGGGCTTGAGACTTCGATTGATAATATGGTGAGTCATATTAAGGATATTGCAGGTATTCGTATCGTATGCTCATTTACGGACGACATTTACCGATTAGCAGAGATGATTGGTAAGCAGAGAGATTTGACAGTTGTATCCGTTAAGGATTATATTAAGAATCCGAAGGATAGCGGGTATAAAAGTTACCATATGCTGGTGACAGTTCCGATTTATATGTCGGATCGTATCGTGGATACGAAGGTTGAGATTCAGATTCGAACGATCGCAATGGATTTTTGGGCGAGTTTGGAGCATAAGATTTATTACAAGTTCGAAGGAAATGCACCTGACTATATCAGCAGGGACTTAAGAGATTGTTCAGAAATTGTATCCATGTTGGATGCGAAGATGCTGCAGCTGAATGAGGCTATTTTAGAGGCGAAGGCGGCACAGGGTGAAAGGTAACAAACGATGAATATTATTAATGTGGAAAATATCACAAAGTCATACACAGAAAGGATGCTTTTTCATAAAGCATCTTTCTATTTGCAGGAAAATGAAAAAGTGGGCATTATCGGTATCAATGGAACCGGTAAGTCTACACTGTTAAAAATCATTGCAGGCATGGAAGAACCGGAAGAGGGAACGGTTATCAAGGCGAATCATGTAGTGGTACATTATCTGCCACAGAATCCGGAATTTGATCCGGAGATGACGGTTATGGAAGCGGTGACTGCACAGACAAAAGGCGAAAAAGGTCAGCGCGATGTCATGGCGGACAACTGGAACTTGGAAAGCGAAGCCAAGTCTATGATGACAAAGCTTGGAATTACTGATTTTTCACAGAAAGTCGGCGAATTATCCGGTGGTCAGCGTAAACGTCTGGCATTGGTGGCGGCACTTGTCATTCCGTGTGATGTATTGCTTTTGGACGAGCCGACCAACCACTTGGATTCTACGATGGCAGATTGGCTGGAAGAGACTTTGAAAAAATGGCGTGGTGCATTGATTATGGTAACACATGACCGCTACTTTTTGGACAGTGTGTGTAATCGTATCATTGAGGTGGATCGTGGCAGCATCTATAGTTATGATACGAATTATTCCGGCTATTTGGAACGTAAGGCAGAGCGTGAGGATATCGCACAGGCGAGCGAACGAAAGCGTCAGTCTATTTTACGCAAGGAGTTAGAGTGGGTGAAGCGTGGGGTCAGAGCACGAACAACCAAGCAGAAAGCCAGATTGCAACGTTATGAAGATTTGAAAAACCAGAGTGTATTAGAGGCAGATGGAAGCGTAGAGATGCATTCTGTATCGACCCGTATGGGTAAGACAACGGTGGAGGTTGAGCATATTTCGAAAGCTTACGGTGACAATGTACTCTTAGATGATTTTAATTATATTTTCTTGAAAAATGATCGTATCGGTTTCGTAGGACCGAACGGAAGTGGTAAGACCACTTTGATGAAGATTATTACCGGAGGTTTAGAACCGGATAGTGGTAATGTGGTGGTTGGTCAGACGATTAAGATTGGCTACTATACACAGGAATTTGTGGCGGATGATAAGGCGGGCATCGCCTACATGAATCCGAATGAAAAAGTAATTGATTACATTAAAAATACAGCCGAATATGTGCGCACAGAGGAAGGGCTGGTATCGGCATCTTCTATGTTAGAGCGATTTTTATTCCCAGCATCGGTGCAGTACAGTCCGATTGGGAAATTATCCGGTGGTGAGAAACGCCGGTTGAATTTGCTCCGTGTGTTGATGGAGTCTCCGAATGTGTTAGTACTCGATGAGCCGACGAATGATTTGGATACAAAGACTTTGACGATTTTGGAAGATTATTTGGATAATTATGATGGTATCGTGATTACTGTTTCTCATGACAGATACTTCTTGGACCGTATTGTGCGGAGAATTTTTGCCTTTGAAGGTGGTGGTAAATTACGCCAGTACGAGGGTGGTTACACGGATTATGTGAATCGTGTACGAGAAGAAGGCGGTGTGCCGGGTGGATTTGTAGGCGCAGGAGCCGCAACGAGTATAGGTGGCGGAGCTATGTCCATTGGAGCAGGTGGTGTCGATGGACAGAATGGTCAGACAGAAAAAGTAGATTCCAGATCAACATGGAAAAATGGCCCGAAGAAGTTGAAATTCACTTACAAAGAAGAACGTGAATATGAAACGATTGAGGCTGATATCGAGGCTTTAGAAGCAAAAATTGAGGAACTGGATGCGAAGATGCTTACCGTTGCCAGTGATTTTGGAAAATTAAATGCTTTGACCAAAGAAAAAGAAGAAGTGGAACAGCAATTGGAAGAGAAGATGGAACGCTGGGAGTACTTGGAGGATTTGGCAGAGCGGATTGCGAATCAGTAAAAAATTGAGGGATTAGAAATGATAAAGGGTTATGCAACAATGGAGGGTACAAAAAAGTACCAAGAAGAGATCACGGAATTAGTTCGTCCGGTTTTTAATGGCAGATATACCTATTCAGGACTTGGATTAGGGACGTTTATTGGCGATTTTAGTGATGAAGTAGCAATGCTTTTCAGAGAGACAATTGAGTATGCCATTTTAAACGGAGTGAATTTTATCGACACGGCAATCAATTACCGTGGGATGCTTTCCAATTGGATGAAGAACACTCACAGTACATATCATTAGAACGTGTTATGGAGATTGCAGAAAAAGTGTCTTCAAATCACCACTTTAGACATTTAATGATACCGATTAATGTGCAGAGCAGGGATGCGGCAGAGAAGAAAAATCAAATGTTTAAAGGGGAAAAATGTTCGATTTTGGAATGTGCAAAAGGCTGTGGTTTAGAGGTACATGCCAGCGGTTCTCTGGGACAGGGATATGAAAGAATTGATAATAAAAATTTTGTTATTAGTAAATTCTTATTCGAAACAAAATTTTATAAAATAATAGTTGACCTTATAGTTTACTGTAATGATATAACGGTTTTGGAAAGGAGAGGCTGATATGACAATTAAAGAATTTTCAAAGCTTTGTGGATGCAATCCGCAGACTCTTCGATATTATGATCGTGAGAATCTACTAAAACCGGTTAAGGTAGATGAGTGGTCAGGATATCGATTTTATGGGGAGGAACAAGCGATTGTTTTTGTAAAGATAAAAAATCTGCAAAAAGCAGGTTTTTCAATTGAAGAAATAAGAGGATTGCTAAATAAAGATGATACGGAAATCTATTATGCTTTTGAAACAAAAATAGCTGAAGAAGAAAAACGATTACAAGAGATTAAAAATATTCAAAAGACATATCAGACCGAGATAACAAATATGAAAAATAGAATTGAAACATTGCATAAGTCTATTAAGGAGTCAATGGAAGCGTACTCCCCTGTTGAAGAGTTTGGTATTGAGCATAAAGACTATAATGAAATAGTGAAAAATGTGGATGACTTCTTCGGAAGAATGCTTGAAACAGAAGATTTGTCAAAGTATGAGCTTACGGATTACTCAGATGAGAATAGGAAAAAGGAAGAACAAAATTTTTATGAGTGTTTAGCCAATCCGAATCTCGAAATTGTTTTAGAGAAACATGGATGGAAAAATGTGAAAGATTTTTACGATGAAATTCCTGAACTGGCGGAAGGCAAAGAGTATTTCTTCTTATTCAAACTGGAAAAAGAAAAAGTAGAGAACACAGCATTTGCAAATACTCTCTTGGGAATCTTGTGTCTAAAAAATCCGGACAGAAAAATGAGTTTAAAATGTAACGTGATATATTCTGATGATGGAGATAATCATTTTTGGCTTTTAAAATCTGGAAATGAATAGTCGGGGATGGGGTATTGATTGTTTTATGGAAAATGAAAAGTATTTGAGTGTATAGAAGAATATCAAAGGAGGAGCCAAAAGTTAAGTTTAGCTCCTCCTCTTTTTGCAAGTAATGAGTTATTCCAAAATCCTGCCATCCGTTGAAATCGTTACAACACTCCAAGGAATGAATTTTCCGCTGGCCTGTAATGCACGTTTTGCGGCATTCTCAAGACCACCACAGCAAGGCACTTCCATGCGGACAATCTTAACGCTCTTGATATTGTTGTTGGCGATAATTGCAGTGAGTTTTTCGGCATAGTCACCTTCATCCAGTTTTGGACAGCCTACCAGAGTAACGTGGTTGCGAATAAATTCGTTGTGGAAGTTACCATAAGCGTAAGCGGTACAATCCGCAGCAATTAACAGATTAGCATTTTCGTAATAAGGAGCCTTTGTAGGCAGAAGTTTAATCTGCACCGGCCACTGAGAAAGCTGGCTGGTAACAGGAGCGGAAGGAATGGTACAAGTATTTTCTGAACGTTTCAAAGTTTTTGCTGCCGTACCCGGGCATCCACAAGGAAGCGGTGCAGCTGTGTTTTTTGCGACTTTTGCAGCAAGAACTGCAGCCTCGTTATAAGCAGGAGCTTCGCGTTCTTCAAAAGAAATCGCATCCGTAGGGCAAGCTGGCAGGCAGTCGCCTAAACCGTCGCAGTAATCCTCACGGGTAAGTTTTGCTTTTCCATCTATCATTTCAATTGCGCCTTCGTGGCAGGCAGCGGCACAGGCACCACAGCCGTTACATTTTTCTTCGTCGATTTTAATAATTTTTCTAAGCATTTTATTTCCCCTTTCTTGATGTTCTAAGTGCATTATATTACAATTACTAAAATAAGTCTGTTGTTTTTACAACGAAAAGGTGGTTCTTATGGAAAAATATATTCCAATTTTAGCAAAAACAAGATTGTTTTCCGGGGCGAGTGAAGAAGAAATAGGCATGATGCTTAACTGTTTGCAGGCAAAACTTCAAACTTATAAAAAAGGTGAATACGTATTTCACCAAGGCGAAGAATTAAGTAATATCATGGTTTTGGTGGAGGGAGGTCTTCATATCCGGCGAGATGATTACTGGGGAAATCGTAGTATTATGAATATCATCGGTGTCGGGGAAATGTTTGGAGAGGCATACGTGGCACCGGATAGCGGTGTGTTGCTTAATGACGTGATAGCGGTGGAGGATAGTGTAGTACTGTTTTTTGATGTGAAACGAACACTTACTACCTGCCCTTTAGCATGCGCATTCCACGCTGCGGCGGTGCAGAACTTATTTTTTTCAATATCCGAGAAAAATAGAAAACTTGTACAAAAATTGGGGCACATGTCGAAACGTTCCACCAGGGAAAAATTAATGTCTTATTTGTCGGAGGAGGCGAGAAAGCAAAATAGTACAACTTTCTCGATTCCGTTTAATCGCCAGCAGCTGGCGGACTTTTTGTCGGTGGACCGTAGTGCGATGTCAAATGAACTGTGTAAAATGCGGGATGAAGGGTTGATTACATTTGAGAAAAGCCGGTTTACTCTATTGTAAAAGTATTTTTAGAGGAGTAGTGTTTGAGAAGAGGAATGATTTAGCAATCTTTGGATAGATAATACAAAAGGCAGTTCACATCAAGTTGTGAACTGCCTTTATAATAGTCATACGTTTAGAATTAGCATTTTTCTGGTTCTGGATATTCCACGCCCTGTGTATCAACAGTAACTTTTTTCATAACACAAGAGGCGATTGGTCTGTCCATGTAATCTGTTGGGATACCAGCGATTTCATTTACTACGTCCATACCTTCGATAAGCTTGCCGAATGCAGCGTAAGCGCCATCTAAGTGTGGAGAAGTTTTGTGCATGATGAAGAACTGTGAACCAGCTGAGTCTGGATGCATCGCTCTTGCCATTGATAACACACCTTCCGTATGTTTTAAGTTGTTTTCGAAACCATTCTGGTTGAACTCACCTTTGATGCCGTAGCCAGGGCCGCCCATACCTGTTCCGTCAGGACATCCGCCCTGAATCATGAAACCAGCGATAACGCGGTGGAAGATAAGACCATCGTAGTAGCCTTTTTTTACTAAGCTTACAAAGTTGTTTACTGTATTTGGAGCGATTTCAGGATAAAGCTCCGCTTTCATGATTGTACCATTTTCCATTTCAAATGTTACGATTGGATTTGCCATAATTGTTCTCCTGTTCTATTATATGATATACTAGTGAGAAAGGTAGATATAGGTACAAACAGACATTGCAAATTTGCTTGCGAAGGTCTGCTTGTATCTATATCTATCTAGCGATTAGCCACAGCGAGATGAAGCGCAATGGAATCGAGCTGTCCTTTCGCACTAACATATATAATACATTAAAAAGAAACATCAGTAAAGAGAAAGGTGTCGCAACCATTATGAAAATTATTATTTGGGATTTACCGGAAAAAGAAATTGCATATTTAAAAAAGAACTGTGCCATGCAATTTGTGACGGGAGATATCTGCATTATGGGACCGGAATCTGCAGAAGATATTTATGCAGAGATAGATAGAGGCAGATTGCCGACAAAAGAAATACTGATTATTTCAAAAAATTCGGAGATTCTTAAGGAAAGTACTCATTCTGGAATGATTACAATCGGATATCTGCCGCCGCAGAGGACAGGCGATAGAAGGACTGCTGACAATGGAGATGAAAAACAAGAAATAAGTACAAGCCGGTTAGCAGCTGAACCAGGATTTCCACAAGTTGACATGATCGTAGAAGGTTTCGAAGAAGTGGATTATGATTTTTTTGAAAAAATATATCAGAGGCATCATGGTTTGCCGTGGAAGATTTTAGAGACGGAGCGCTTGCTGGTGCGAGAATTGGCATTGTCGGATGTAAAAGACCTTTTTGAGTTGTATTCTTATGAGGGAATGACCGATTTTATGGAAGGCTTGTATCCGTATGAGGAGGAGTACGAGTATCAGAAAGCTTATATAGAAAATATGTATTATTTTTTCGGGTATGGCATGTGGCTGGTGTTTGAAAAAGAGACTGGAAAACTAGTAGGAAGAGCCGGCGTCGAACACAGAGAAGCTTTAGAAGGAGAATTAGAGTTAGGTTATGCGATCGGAACGCCGTGGCAGGGAAAGGGATATGCGATGGAAGTATGCCAGGGAATATTAGAATATGTTCGGGAGGAACTAGGGTTTGAGGAGATCTGTAGTTTGGTCCAGCCTGAGAATACAGCGTCCATTCGTTTGCAGGAAAAATTAGGTTTTACGTTAGAAACAGAAATTATTTTGGATGGGATAAGCTACAAAAAGTACAAGAAATCGCTTTAAATCGTCTGAAAATGCCATGTACACGTTGATTAAGCGTTGCTTTTTAGGGAAAAATAAAATATAATATTTAGATACTATTTTCGATAAAAGAGAGAGACAAGTATGGTAGAATTTTCTGCAAATCAAATCGAACAGAAACTGAAAAAGATGAAGGAATTTGAGAGTCCGGAAGTATTATACGACGAACTCATTGCGAGTGTGCGCAAATATCACCCTTCAGCCGACATAACACAGATTGAGAAAGCATACCGTATTGCTTATGAAGCACACGATGGGCAGGTTCGCAAATCAGGAGAACCCTACATTATTCATCCGTTGTGTGTTGCCATCATTTTGGCGGATTTAGAATTAGATAAGGAAACGATTGTGTCCGGTCTGCTTCATGATGTAGTGGAAGATACCGTCATGACCGACGAGGAGATTAAAAAAGAATTCGGAGCAGAAGTGGCTCTTTTAGTAGATGGTGTTACCAAGTTAGGACAGTTATCTTACGACGCTGATAAAGTAGAAGTGCAGGCAGAGAATCTTCGTAAGATGTTCCTTGCCATGGCAAAGGACATCCGCGTTATTTTGATAAAACTTGCTGACCGTCTTCATAATATGCGTACCTTAAAGCATATGAAGCCGGAGAAGCAGCGTGAGAAAGCCAGAGAGACGATGGAGATTTATGCACCTTTAGCACAGCGTCTTGGTATCTCCAAAATTAAAATAGAATTAGATGATTTATCATTAAAATATTTAGAACCAGAAGCGTATAAGGATTTAGGAGCACAGATTGCGCAACGTAAAAGTGCTCGCGAAGAATATGTGCAGTCTCTAGTGACAGAAGTGAAAAACCACATTGATAATGCTGAAA
>JAFYQA010000133.1 GCA_017547315.1 Roseburia sp.
CTCACCAGAAAGGCCGCTGACCATATCCAAATTCTGCTCACCACGACTTTCTAACTCTTCTGTTTTCCGCATATAGTGTTCTAATGCAGCAACCTGACGTGGATATTTGTTCATGATACGAGCATAATCCTTGTCCAATATTTTGACAAGAGCTTTTTTCGCATAGGAATGATCATCCTTCCAGTCATCCACAAGATTATGATATGCCAGAATCAGATTCATATCCGCCGCATATTCGGTTGCTTCATTCATATATGCAGTACGGCGCTTTGTCGGATGCAGTGGACAAGTAAATTCTAGTTCCTTATTCTCTAACTCATACAATCCTGTCAAAAGAACAATCAAAAATGTCAAATCATAACTGAGCATCATCTGCCCTTTTGTTCCGCAATCTGCTTTTAACTGACGACACAAACCACAATAATAGGATTGGTAAGCTTTTTTATTCTCTTCCGATAATACTGCACCATTGATGTTAATATATCCAAACATCAGAACTTCTCCTTAAAACTAGCTCTTCTTTACAAATTCCTTCTTACACTTTGGACAAGTAATACAAATCTTACCTCTGCCCTTTGGTACACGGACTTTCTGCTTACACTGTGGGCATTTAAAAAAACGATGTGTCTTGCTCTCTGCTATATGTTTTTTGGTCAGATTCCACTTTGCTACTGTTTTATAACGTAACGTCAGATACTTCTGGTTCTCCGCATAACGCTTTGGTATATTTCTCGAAAACATTCGAAAATAACTATATCCGATTAAAAACAAACCGCCCCAGTAAAACAGTCCCCACTTCGTAATGATAGATAAAACTAGGCACACCAACGTAAGACCTGAAATAAATCTCCCAAATTCATCGGCACCATGTCTGCCTACCATAAACTGCTGCATTTTACTGTTTAAACGATACATCATTCCTTGTAATTTCTGCTTCATACAATCCTTCTTTCATTCTCTGTAATTATTCAACATACTCCGAGTCCATATTATTATCTATTACATATAATCCAATATCAAACTCAAAAATACAATTTAAGCGGTATCTATACAACGATACCGCTTAATATTACTTCTTCCAAAAACTTCCGTCAATGGTTCTATTGTCTTTTAAGAAACATTTTATAATTTGGTAATAATTACATTTCCCCTAGAAAATTCGTACTCTCTGTTCCATTCGTTCCGAATCTTGTGCATATGCGATGGCGGTATCCATACTAATCTGGCTACGCATATATACATCCAAAATCGCATCATCCATCGACTGCATACCTTCTTTTCTATAACTTGCAATCACACTTGGAATCTGATGATTCTTACCTTCTCGAATCATATTCTTCACTGCCTGATTGGCTAGTAACACTTCATACGCAGCAATTCTTCCTCTCACATCGGAACGTGGCAATAACTGTTGTGCAACCACACCCCTTAAAACTGCTGCTAACTGTACACGAATCTGTTGCTGCTGATGTGGTGGAAATACTTCAATAATTCTGTTAATCGCATCTGCTGTATTACCGGTATGTAACGTCGATAACACCAGATGTCCCGTTTCAGCTGCAGCAAGTGCCATAGAAATAGTATCCACATCCTGCAATTCGCCAACTACAATGACATCTGCATCCTGACGCAATGCGGAACGGATTCCGTTCGCATAGTTCTCTGTATCTAAACCAATCTCACGCTGACTTACAATCGATTTCTTTTGCGAATGTAAGTACTCAATCGAATCTTCAATTGTAATAATATTCTTATAATCACGTTCTGCAATCACATCGATAAGGCTTGCTAACGTAGTAGACTTTCCGCTACCAGCCGTTCCCGTCACCAAAATCAAACCTCTTTTACGATTTGTCAACTCTACAAAAGATGCCGGAATACCAATACTTTCTGGTGTTGGCACCTCATAAGAAAGCATACGAAGTGAAACTGCATAGGTACCACGCTGACTAAATACATTCACTCTTACTCGTGAATATCCTGGGACTGAGAATACAAAATCCAACTCTCCCATATTCTCTAAATCTTTCAACTGCTCTTTTGAAAGAATATCTTTTAGCACAACATCGATATCTGCTGGCTTTATAAGTTCTTCATTCTGTGGAACCAAACGACCATTCATACGCAACATCAATGGACTTCCCGGAGCCATATGAATATCCGATGCATCTATTTCTTTTGCCAATCGTAAAATTTCTTCTATCGTCATTATAATTACCTCATAAATGAGAATTTGCTTACAAATTCTCTGCATTTGAGCGGGTTCGTCAGACTTTAGGCTGACGAACATATTTCCACTCCGTGAAGTATGCATCCTCTCGGAGAGGCTACTTTGAAAAAGCAGCAAGCAGGCCTATGAGCCGGGTTCTGTTCAGAAATCGTAAAGATTCCTGCGATAATCATCTATCTAGAACAACTGTCGCCAGTTGTCTCAAGCGACCTACCTAAGACTAGCGGGCCACGTCAACGCCTTTATTCGGTCTTGCTTCGGATGGGGTTTACATATGCCCTCTCTGTTACCAGCGAGGCGGTAGTCTCTTACACTACCCTTCCACCCTTACCAGATTGCTCTGGCGGTTCATTTCTGTTGCACTTTCCTTGGAGTCACCTCCACCGGACGTTATCCGGCATCCTGCCCTATGAAGCCCGGACTTTCCTCACCTGCGGTCTTTCGACACTTGCAGCCGCGATTATCCAGCCTACTTGCTATTATACACTTTTCATAACTATTCAATACTCTCCGGTTGCGATACATAAATGCATCGTCCCGATTTACAAATATATCTTACTTTATCTTCACTGTCAAATTATATTTTTCAAATCATTTTAACAGTTAAAGCAACTTCCACCAATGAATTCACGCAAAACGGAGTTTGGACTCACTCCATCTGCTGGCATTGGAAGGAAATAATCTAAAAACTTAAGCAATCGTTTTGCTTCTAAATATCCAGGTTCACTCTTATCAATTGCAAAAAGCAATGGTTCTGCATAAATCTTTAATACTGCCAATTCGTAAATCAATGCAGAATTAAACATTACATCTGCCCCTTCTTGGAATGGGAAAATATACTTTTCTTCCCCTCTGCGAACAGAATCCCACATACCAATCGTCTCTATGGCTGATGTTCCTCTTGTTCTTGCATCACGCACAATTCGGCGAATCAAACGAGCATCTGTTGTCGGCAGACAATTATGCTCATCAATATTTAACTGTGTCAATGCACTGATATAAATCTTAAACTTGCTCTCCTCTGGCAACGAATAAGAAAGTTCTGGATTCAATCCATGAATTCCTTCAATCACCAATACATCTTCTTCCTGCAACTGCAAAAATCTGCCCTTGTATTCTCTTCGTCCGGTTTTAAAATTAAATGTTGGAAGTTCCACTTTTTTTCCTGCCAAAAGTTCCTGCATATCATGATTAAAGAGCTCTACGTCAATTGCACCTAAACACTCTAAATCATAATTGCCAAATTCGTCTTTTGGACATTCGATTCTGTTTTTATAATAGTTATCTAACGGAATCGGATGTGGTTTCAACCCTTTCGCCTGTAACTGAACAGACAAACGATGTGAAAAAGTTGTTTTACCAGAGGAAGATGGTCCAGCAATCATAATAAACTTTCTTCCACCGGTCTCTACAATCTGCTGTGCCAAATTACCGATACGCTCTTCAAACAGTGCTTCCTGTGTTAATATCATAGATTGCGTATTACCTGCTGCAATCATGTCATTTAACGCACCGATACTATCAATATCTAACATCTTGCCCCAATCTCTAGAGGATTTTAAAGTATGGAACAATTTCGGTCTCGGCTCATATTCTGCCACTTTTTTCGTATCAGAACCTGGGAATAAAAGCATGAACCCTTCCGCTTCTTCACGCAAATCATAATACTTCAAAAAACCGGTAGATGGTGCCATATAACCGTAAAAATAATCTCTGTAACCATCCAGATTGTAAATATTCACACGAGAACTTCTGCGATAACGGAATAGTCTCGCTTTGTCATACATCGCCTGTTCTTTAAAAAGCTTCACTGCTTTTTCTGTCTTAAGACTTTCCTTGACAATCGGAATATTTTCTTCTACCAGACGTTCCATTTCTTCTTTTATCAAATTCACAGCATCTTCTAAATAAATCACTGCTTTTTCATCTGCATCTGTTTTTTCTACTAATTCACAATAATATCCCTGTCCAATCGAATACTTCACACGAACATCGATATTACGTGCTCCCCAAAGATTGTGAATCGCTTTCTGCATCAAAAGAATCACGCTTCTACGGTACGTCCTCCGTCCGGTCTTATCGGCAGTTGTAACAAAAGTTAATTCTCCGTCCGTATCTACCTTTTGGCCAAGTTCACGCAGACGATTATTTATCAAAACCAAAATAATATCGTCTGCATCTTCCTTTTGATATTCCTTTGCAATCTGAAGATAAGTTGTTCCGGAAGAATATACTTTTTCTTCCCCATTTATGACCAATCTTACTTCTTTTTCTGCCATACTAAAAACCTCCCCTCTACGGTCTATGAGCTGGCAGCGAATATCTGCCGGCCACATAATAATATACTTCTCCTAAAAATAAGCCTTTGCTTCACGATTTAAACGTAAAACTTCTTCTACCTCTGCAATACGTTCTTTCGTTTTATCTGAAACAGCTGTCTGCGACAGGTTCCCCAAAATTCCTGTATACAATTTTTCTTCCCGCTCCAGATATTCTTTTAAAACATCATGTTTTTGCTCTAATAAATGCTTTCCGTAACGGCAGAACAACAAATTCTTAGCATTCTCCGTATCAATCACATTCTGATAAGCCACATGCATCATCGGATAAAATTTCTCATCTTCTAATACCATGTCTTCTTGTAAAATTACATACCCATTCGACCAAAGATAGGCTCTGACACGTTCCAACTCGGACTGTGGCTGTAAAACCAATTCTTTTGCCTGTCTGCACACTTCTTTCCCCTCTTCTAAAATGTGCATAACAAGACCACCGCCCATGCCTGCCACAAGCACGGTATCCACCTCCCCAAGTGTGAGTGCTGCTACTCCATCAGACAATCTGGTCTCTATGTAATCTTTTAGCCCATAAACGGCAATGTGCTCTTTTGCCCGCTCTAATGGTCCCGCGTTAATATCCATCGCAATTGCTCTTGGAATCCGCTTTTCCTGTAGCAGATAAATCGGAATATAACCATGGTCGGTCCCCACATCCGCCAGTACATTCCCATCCGTTACAAAAGATGCCACTGCTAATAATCTATTCGATAATTTTACCATTATTCTAAATAATCCTTTAACTTACGGCTTCTGCTTGGATGACGAAGTTTACGTAATGCTTTTGCTTCAATCTGACGAATACGTTCACGGGTTACGTTGAATTCTTTACCAACTTCTTCCAATGTACGCGCACGTCCATCCTCTAAACCAAAACGGAGTGTCAAAACTTTCTGCTCACGTTCTGTTAATGTACCAAGTACCTCTTCTAACTGTTCTTTTAAAAGTGTAAATGCCGCTGCATCTGCTGGTACAGGTACGTTATCATCCTGAATAAAGTCACCTAAATGGCTATCTTCTTCTTCACCGATTGGTGTTTCAAGAGAAACCGGTTCCTGAGAAATCTTTAAGATTTCACGTACACGTTCTACCGGCATATTCATTTCTGCTGCAATTTCTTCCGGACTTGGTTCACGACCTAATTCCTGAAGTAACTGTCTTGAAATACGGATTAATTTATTGATTGTCTCTACCATGTGAACCGGAATACGAATCGTTCTAGCCTGATCAGCAATTGCACGTGTAATCGCCTGACGAATCCACCATGTAGCATAAGTAGAGAACTTATAACCTTTTCTATAATCAAACTTTTCTACAGCCTTAATAAGACCTAAGTTACCTTCCTGAATCAAATCAAGAAAAAGCATACCACGGCCTACATAACGTTTTGCAATAGATACTACGAGACGTAAGTTTGCTTCCGCAAGACGTTTTTTCGCCTCATCGCCTAAATCTGCTGCTTTCTGAAGTTCTGCGATTTCTTCTTTATTATCTTCGCCATTCTCTTCTTCACGTTTACGCAAAATAACAATTTTTTCTTTTGCAACTACACCATCTTCCATGTGCTGTGCTAAATCGATTTCTTCCTCAGCACTTAATAATGGTACTTTACCAATTTCTTTTAAATACATACGAACTGGATCTTCGATAGATACACCATCTGGAACAGAAAGGTCAATTTTCTCTACCTCAATTTCCTCTTCGTCATCCATTTCTAATAAGATATCATCATCCGCATCATCTGTAATACGAAGGACATCTACCCCATTTGCTTCTAAATATTCCAGCACTTTTTCTAACTGCTCTGCATCTAAATGCATGTCTTTAAAAAAGTCACTGATTTCATAGTTTTCCAGCATATTTTTCTTTTTCTTAGCAATTGCAAGCAATTCTCTTAACTTCTGCTGGAACTTCTCTCTTGTAGCCTGGTCCATTACTGCACCTTCTGACTGAGCACCTTCCTGCTGTACCCCTGCAGTCTGGTTTGTTTCTTTTTCGTTCTTCTTTGCCATTTTGGTTCATCCTCTCACGTTTTCTATATCTTTTCTAACTATTCAGCGCATTATTCAAAAACCGCTTTTAAAAATTGCTTTGGCTCTGATTAGTTAATATTTTGTCCTTAAACAATGGAAATATGCAACTTCTCCAATTCTTCTAAGTGCTTCTTATCTTCCACCAGCTTCATAAGCCCTGCCATATCTGTCGGCGGCAAATGCTCTGAATGATACTTCATACTGTTTTGCTTCACACGGATAATCGTTTCCTTTAACGCTTTCTCCATCTCGTCTTGTGTCTCTACCTGCTGAATTCTGGCATTGAATAATCCTGCAACCTCTTTTTGTTCTTCCTCTTCTTGGAATCGATTAATAATCTGTGCCGGGTTCGCATTGCCGGTCTCTTCAAACTGTGCAAACAACAAGTCTGCTACTCGATGATAAAGCTCTTCTGTAAAGTCGTCCGGTGTGATATATTTTTTTATTTTTTGATATAATCCGTTATGTTCAATCAGCCACGTCAAAAGCAATTTCTGAGACTGCTTCATCCCCTCATTTTTCTTTAATCCATTTCTTTGCGTGTTATTCTCATTGATACCGGATTTTAATCTCGTTCGTTCTGCGCTCTGCCCTGCCATCTGCATACCATAGCGTCCCACTAATTTCTGCAAGTCTGCCACAGCA
>JAFYQA010000134.1 GCA_017547315.1 Roseburia sp.
ATGACGAATTTGATAATGGGATGTCATTTTTGATGACACTTCCAATTGAGCGAAAGACTTATGCGCAGGAAAAATATGTATTTGCTGGATTTACGTCACTTTTTTCAGCAGTTGGAACTTCTGTGCTAGCGTACATTATGGGAATGGTTATGGGAAATCCGGTTGATATGACAGAAGTGCTAGGAGTTGCGTGTTTAATCATACTGGTATCGTGGCTGATGCTAGCAATTACGATACCATTGCAGATTAAGTATGGCGCAGAAAAAGGACGAATTGCGATGATACTCGCAATAGGTGCATTGTTTGGAATGTTCTATGTGTTGGCAAAAGTATTTAGCAGTACCGGAGCTGATATGAATGGTGTAGTAGCATTTTTAACAAGTTTAGAATCATGGCAGATTGTGCTTGGTTCTGTGTTCGTGACAGTTGTTGTACTTATCATTTCGTATACGGGTTGTGTACGAATCATTAATAAAAAAGAATATTGATTCTTTCACACACTAGCTTTGGGGTTAGTGTGTTTTTGATTTATAAGATTTTCTTAATATTAAGATTTTTTATTTACAGAGGATGGCAGATTTAATAAAATTAATGAGGAAATAGTTATAGGGTAATTTGGAGGTAAAGTTATGTCAAAAAGAATTCATGTAAGACCAGGAAGAGGTTCTTCAAAGATGGGCTTTGTAGTAGGCATTATTTTTTGTTTGATAGGAATATTTATGGTAATTCCGATTTTTGGACCATTCGGAATTTTCTGGACTGCAATCGCAGGTTGGATTACCTATGTGCATTATAAAAATGGATTTACAGATGAACAGATTGATAGTCATGTGATCGAAATCGAAGATGATGGACGTGATGTGACGGTAGCCAGACATGGCGGTTATCAGTCCTATTCGTATGATACAGAAACGACACCAGAAGAGGATGCAGAAGCACGTTTAAAAAAATTGCAGAGTCTGTATAATCAGTCTTTGATTACTTATGAGGAATATGAGCAGAAGAAGAAAGAGATTCTGGATGAGTTATAAAAGTAAATTAGTGTAGCATTTGTTTGAAATTTTAGAGTAGAGGTGTATAATAGAGAAAGAAAGTACGCAAGATAATACGCAAGATAATACGCAAGATAATATGCAAGTATACGGAGGAGTTTTATGGGAGATTATAAACCGCCTTTTTCAATTACAAATGAGATATTGGCATACGTGTCATCTATTTCTGAAAAAATCGGGCGTATTACTGCAATCAGTAATTTAGAAGCAAAGCCGCATTTGAGGAAAAATAATAGAATAAAGTCAATTCATTCTTCGTTGAAGATTGAAGCGAATTCCCTTTCGCTGGGACAGGTTAGAGATGTAATTAATGGTAAAATTGTGTTAGGAGAACAAAAGGAAATTCAAGAAGTAAAAAATGCGTATGAAGCATATGAAAGATTCTCTGAAATAGAGCCATATAACATTAATAATTTGAAATTATTTCATAGTATTATGACAAAATATGTTGTGGATGAAGCGGGTGATTTTCGTAGAGGAGAAGAAGGCGTATTTAATGGAGATGAATGTATCTTTATGGCACCTCCTGCACGACTAGTTTCGCAGTTAATGGACGAACTTTTTGATTGGATGAAAAGAAATCAGAATAGCGTTCATCCATTGATTTTGAGTAGTGTATTTCATTACGAATTTGTTTTTATTCATCCGTTTTCAGATGGAAATGGAAGAATAGCGCGATTGTGGCATACTGCTATCCTATCTAAGTGGAAATCGGTGTTTGAATATATTCCGATAGAAAGTCAGATTGAAAAGTTCCAGAATGAATATTACGATGCGATTGCCAAATGTCATGTGGATGGGGCGTCGACCATTTTTATTGAGTTTATGTTATCACAGATTGATAAGATTTTGGATGAGATTTCTATACAAGTTGGTGAGGATAATGAGATTCTTTCTGAATACATCAAAAAGCTTCTTGAAGTTATGGAATATGATATTCCTTATACAAGCAAAACTCTTATGGATAAATTGGGATTGAAATCAAAAGAAGGATTTCGCAGAAATTACCTGCGTCCGGCAATAGACCTAAATTTAATACGTATGACGATTCCGGATAAGCCGAATAGTAAAAATCAGAGGTATGTTAAAGCATAGCAAAGGAAGAGGGAGATTTATATGAAAAAGATATTATTACAAATGCTGACAATAGGAATGTTGTTAGGCTTGGCAGGATGTGGGCAGGAGCCAGACAAAGAAAATCAGATAAATGAGACAAATCAGACAGTACAAGACCAAACGGGTACTAGCTCAGATAGCCAGACAAACGATGATGAGACAGAGACATTGATAGCAGATGCAGAGATTTTAGCAGAGCTTGGAGTGTTAATTGAAGAGCAGACATTCGAGGTTACATTGAATGATTGGGGAAAAGTGACATTTGCTTCTTTTGCACCGGAAAACAATTCTTATCAATCGAATGGAATGAACCCGGATGTTAGATTTTGCCTTGTGAAGAACGGGGAAGTATTATATGAAATGCCGGGCTGGAATGAAGAACATACAAACGCAGATTTATTCCTTGCGGTATCAGCAGTTGCATTCAAGGATTACAATGACGATGCACTGTTAGATGTAATTACCATTTGTGAATATGAGTCGATGTCGGGCGAGGGATTTCAGACGGCAAGGATTTATTTTCAGTTAGAAGATGAGCAGGGGTTTGAAGAAGATACTTTGCTTACGGAGTATTTAAGCAAGCAGCATTGTACAGACAGTATAGCAGCGATTATGTCAGTAAAAGAAGACTATTGGGATTACTTTGCTTCTATGAACGGACAATGGGGAACCTATGACCAGTTGTATATCATTGCACAAAATAAAGAAATGTGGACAGCGGAATTAGAGTTTGCAAATGATGTTTATCAATATGCAGTAACAGATTTAGACCGCAACGGCAGATATGAAATCATTGTTTCGAATATGGGTGGTACAGGACATTATACATATACTAGATTTTTTGAAGTAAATGAAGCGTATGATGGGCTTATTGAATGTACAACAGATTTCGTGGAGTATGATTCACAGCCGGACATTATTTCGCCGAAATTAGAAACATACATAGATGATAAAGGTGAATTCCATTATGCAGTGTATGATTTGACAAAAAATGGTGCAGCAGAGTATTACGAAAATGTGCGTGAACTTATGTTACGTGATGGATCGATTATTACAAACTACATTGCAAATAAAGCTACTATTTATGAGGATGAGGTACCTGTGATAACTTGTGAAGACTCCGATGGAAATAGTTTAACAGAGCAAGAGTATGAGGAGGCAGCGGGTAATTATTTTGCAGGATATCAGAAGATAACAACCTCTTTGGGTTGGCAGGATGTAAGAGAACTTGAATCGGAAGTAAAAGAGATTGCGGCACAGTTGGATATGTCGCGGAATACATTTTTATACGATAATTGATTTTAGTGCGGTGGACGTGCTTTTAATGGGTGGTAGACATATATAATGATTGTCTGCCACCCAAATTTTTTAGGGAATTGGGCAGTAAATAAGGAAAGGTATTAAGTATCACCCAATCGGACAATGGCAAAGGATATTGACATTCTCGATAATCGAGATATAATAAAAGTAGGAGATGCTCGATTATCGAGAATTGGAGGTGATCCATATGGCGAGGGCAAAATTTCAGACATTGACAGAGCAGATGTTTTATACGTTGCTTTGTTTGAAAGAAGAATGTTATGGCATGGATATTTTGGATAGGGTTCCTGCCATGACGAACCAGAGAGTGAATGTTGGCTCGGGAACACTTTATACACTGTTAGAGCAGTTTTTAGAAGCTGAGATGATTCGTGAGACGAAGGTGGAGGGCAGACGGCGCAGCTATATTCTCACGGACAAAGGCAGAGAGATGTTAGATAAAGAATGTGAGCGATTGGCGGCACAATTAGCAGATTATCAGTTGATTTTCGGGAAGGAGGAAGCCTAATGAAGAATACAAAACGTCGTATAGAACCATTATCTTTTTATGATCATAAGGGTATCAGCAGTCATTTGGAAAAAATGGCGGCAAAAGGATGGATGATTGAAAAAATCATAAACACCGGATGGGTTTACCGTCGCATAGAACCGAAGCAAGTGCACTTTGCAGTTTCTTATTATCCGAAGGCTTCCGAGTTTGACCCGGAACCATCTGAAGAACAGAAAATGTTTCATGAATTCTGCGCGCATACCGGATGGCAGCTTGCCTGCACTTCTGCACAGTTGCAGATTTTCTATAACGAGAGAGAGAATCCGATACCGATTGAAACAGAGCCGGAATTAGAAATACAATCCATTCATGCTTCGGCAAAGAAGAGTTTCATTCCGTCGTATATTTTACTTTTAGTAATTGCTTTTTTACAAGGTAGTTTATGGGTGAGCAATTTGCTTGGTGATCCGTTAGAGTTGCTTTCTAATCCAACCAAACTTTTTACGGGATTTTGTTGGTTAGCTTTAGCAATTCTTTGCGTAGTGGAGATGGTATGCTATTTCAGATGGCATGCGAAGGCAAAAGTTGCGGCAGAATATGGCGAGTTTTTAAAAGCGCCGAGTACATCTAAATTTCAAATAACCGTATTAGCGATTGTAGTAGGTGGAGCAGTCATGTGGGGAATTAACCACATTATCGTGGGCGATAACTTACAGAGATTTATTGTAATCGTGATGTGTTTCTATATGCCTGCACTTTTTGCGATTGTAAATGCTATGAAAGAGTTCTTAAG
>JAFYQA010000135.1 GCA_017547315.1 Roseburia sp.
ATGGAAGATATTAACCTTCATTTTACAGGTGACTTTCATGCCATCGGTGCAGCTAACAACCTTTTAGCTGCTATGATTGACAATCATATTTATCAGGGAAATGAGTTAAATATCGACCCAAGAAAAATTACCTGGAAACGTTGTGTAGATATGAATGACCGTCAGCTTCGTTATGTGACAGATGGTCTCGGTGGAAAAGCTAACGGAACACCTCGTGAAGACGGATATGATATCACTGTAGCTAGTGAAGTTATGGCTGTTCTTTGCCTTGCAAAAGACATTACAGATTTAAAAGAAAGACTTTCCCGTATTATCATCGGATATACCTATGGTAAAATTGCAGATCAGAAACCGGTAACTGCAGGGGATTTAAATGCTCATGGAGCGATGGCTGCTCTTTTAAAAGATGCATTAAAACCAAACTTAGTTCAGTCTCTTGAAAAAGTACCTGCAATCGTACACGGTGGTCCATTTGCCAATATTGCTCATGGATGTAATTCTGTAACTGCTACCAGAATGGCAATGAAATTAGCAGATTATGCCATTACAGAAGCAGGTTTTGGTGCTGATCTCGGAGCAGAAAAATTCTTAGACATCAAATGCCGTATGGCAGGTATCAAACCAAATGCAGTAGTTATCGTAGCAACCGTTCGTGCATTAAAATACAATGGCGGCGTTGCAAAAGCTGATTTAAATAACGAAAACTTGGAGGCTCTTGAAAAGGGTCTTCCAAACCTTTTAAAACATGTAAGCAACATCAAGAATGTTTATCATTTACCATGTGTGGTTGCTATTAATGCATTCCCAACAGATACCAAAGCAGAACTTGATTTAGTAGAAGCAAAATGTAAAGAACTTGGTGTTAACGTTGCTCTTTCCGAAGTATGGGCAAAAGGCGGTGAAGGCGGAATCAAGCTGGCAGAAGAAGTAATCCGTCTTACAGAAGAGTCTAACGATGATTTTGTATATTCCTATGAATTAGAAGGAAGTATCGAAGATAAGTTGAATCAGATTGTACAGAAGATTTACGGCGGTAACAAAGTAATTTTAACGGAAAATGCAAGAAAACAGGCAAAAGAATTAGAAAAGCTTGGTTTTGCCAATTATCCAATCTGTATGGCAAAAACACAGTACAGCTTAACAGACGATCAGACAAAACTTGGTGCACCAACGGATTTCGACATTACAGTTCGTAATTTAAAAGTAGCTGCGGGAGCAGGCTTTATTGTTGCTTTTACGGGTGAAATCATGACCATGCCGGGACTTCCAAAAGTACCAGCAGCAGTAAGAATTGACGTGGATGAAAAAGGTGTTATTTCCGGATTGTTCTAAGGAAAAATAAAGGATAAAAACCTCAATAAATGATAATTTCTTGAGGCTTTTTAGTGAAGTTTCTGTAAATAAACACCTGAAAGTTCTATTATACGTAAACTACTCTGATTTCCTTGAATTAAAGTGCAAAAGAGGATAAGATAGATAATATAATAAAAAACTAAAGAGGAGAAGGCATCATGAAAGAGAAAAAAACTAAGGGGAATATCTTCAGCTTTAGAGGAATGCGGATTGAAAAGAGATTAAAGAAAGCTTTCAATATTGTTACTATTATTTCTGCAGTGGCATCATTGACTGGATTAATTGCTATTGTGGTAGTAACATCAAATTTTAAAAATGCAATGAACAATTATGCATTACCACAGGGTGACATTGCATTGTTTATGAATGAGTATGCAGAATGCCGTTCTAACATGCGTGGTATTATTGGTTATGATGAACAGGCGGATGTTAAGTCACTGTTAGATAAGCATGACATGCGTAAAGAAAAAACATATGAAAGATTGGAAGCATTTGGTTCTACAATGGTAACGCCGGAAGGCCATGCGGCTTATGCTAAAATTCAGTCAGCATTAGAAGCGTATTTTGAAATAGAATCAGAAATTATTGAATTAGGGTCTTCTACAGATCCTGTGAAACGCCAGAAAGCACAGAATATGGCATTTTCTGATTTGGCACCGGCATATGATACTTTAGATGCAGTGACATTAGAATTAATGGAAGTTAATATTGAAAAAGAACATGAAATGGAACAGTTATGTAATGCATTGGAATATGGTGCTATGGCTCTTATGGCAATTTTAACTATTTGTATTATTATAATTTCCAGAAGAATAAGTGTTGTAATTGCAAATGGAATTGCAAAACCTTTAGTAGCGTTGGAAGAACGTTTGGAAACATTTGAAAAAGGTGATATTTCATCTCCATTCCCGGATTATCATGACGAAGATGAAGTGGGGGATATGGTAGCCGTTGTTTCTGCAACAACAGCAAAATTGCAGATGATTTTTGCTGATTTGGAACAGTTGTTAAATGATATGGCAGATGGTAATTTCAATATCAAAACAGCTTGTGAAGAAGAATATATTGGTGAATATAATGGATTGTTAATGGCTATTCGTAAGATGAACCGTGAAATGGATTCTGCATTGAAAGATGTAAGAGAAGCATCAGAAATGGTTTCTGTAGGTTCCGTTAACCTGGCAGAAGGTGCACAAGCATTAGCAGAAGGTGCAACAGATCAGGCAGCATCCGTTGAAGAAATGCAGGCAACTATGGATGAATTAACCGGTGGTTTGGAAAGATGTGCAGTGGATATGAACAGTGCATATAACAAAGCACAGGAATGTGCGATTGCAGCGGAAACAAGCCAGAGTGAAATGGAAGGCATGGTAGCTACTATGGAACGTATTAGTGATACTTCCAGCAAAATCGAAAGTATTATCAGTGAAATTGAAGATATTGCATCCCAGACTAACTTGTTAAGCTTAAATGCAGCTATCGAAGCAGCAAGAGCCGGTGAAGCAGGACGTGGATTTGCGGTAGTAGCAGATCAGATTCGTAACCTTGCAGAACAGAGTGCAAAATCTGCAGTTAATACAAGAGAATTAATCGAAGGTTCCGTAAATGAAATTAATATTGGTACTAAGGCGGCATTAAAGACTGCAGAAGTATTGGAAGGTGTAGTAGCATCCGTAAAAGATATTGCAGATACTTCCAGAGCCTTAAGTGAAAATATTAAGTTACAGGTAGAATCTATCGAAATGGCTAACGAAGGAATTAACAGAATTTCCGAAGTTGTACAGAACAACTCAGCTACTGCAGAAGAGTCTTCCGCAACCAGTGAAGAATTGTCTGCACAGGCAACAAGCATGGATGAATTAGTATCCAGATTCCGATTGAGAGTATAATTGAAGTACATAACAGAATGATAGAAGTGGCATCCTAAAGGG
>JAFYQA010000136.1 GCA_017547315.1 Roseburia sp.
ATTCTTCCGGTGGTAAAAGTGATTGCGTCTGTCTTTGTTCACTTGTTTTTAGTAGCGATTGCGTTTTTGATTTTTGTCATTGCGGGTAGAATACCGGGCATAACGATGATTCAGGTGATTTACTATATGTTCTGTGAAATCTGCCTAGTGTTATCTGTTTCTTATTTGACGGCATCTGTGACACCATATTTTAAGGATATGACACAGTTGATTAGTGTAGTGACGCAGCTTGGCATGTGGTTGACCCCGATTATGTGGGATGAAAGTTTTTGGCCGGACTGGGTAATGGATATTTTTCGCTTGAATCCGATGTATTATGTGGTGACAGGTTATCGTGATTGTTATATGCATGGAGGCTGGGTGACAGACCATATTGGAACGACTCTCTATTTTTGGGGATTTGTCCTTGTTATGAGTTTTATCAGTGGTAAGATTTTCCGTGAGATGAAGGATTATTTTGCAGATCATTTGTAATTATTCAGAGTTAAGTAATTTTCAGTGATGAGAAGCTGGCACGAGCAAAAAGACACGGAGTGGATTTAGGCGGATGGGCACTGAATGATTATAATTATATAAAAGAGGACAGGCAGTAATGCAGGAAAAAGTAATTGAAATAAAAGATATAGTTAAAACATATAAACTTTATAATAAACCAATTGATTTTGCGAAAGAATTACTTTTCTTTGGAAAACGTAAATATCATAGACCACATAATGCTTTAAATGGTATTAATTTAGAGGTCTATAAGGGTGAGTGTATTGGCATCATTGGAACGAACGGTTCTGGTAAATCTACTTTGCTGAAGTTGATTACAGGTGTTGCGACACCGACTAGCGGAACAGTAGAAGTAAATGGTAAAATCAGTGCGCTCTTAGAACTTGGAGCTGGATTTAAACCGGAATTTACAGGTCTTGAGAATATTTATTTGAATGGAACGATTCTTGGTTTTACCAAGGAGGAGATGGACGAGCGTGTACAAGCAATCGTTGATTTTGCAGATATTGGCGAGTTCATCAATCAACCGGTGAAAAGTTACTCAAGTGGTATGTTTGCCAGATTAGCGTTTGCAGTGGCAATTAACGTAGAACCGGATATTTTGATTGTAGATGAGGCACTTAGTGTCGGAGATATTTTCTTTCAGGCGAAATGTTATCAGAAGTTTATGAGTTTTAAAGAAGCCGGAAAGACCATTCTTTTTGTAACCCATGATTTGAGTAGTGTGATTAAGTATTGTGATAGAACCCTTTTAATTGATAAGGGAAATCAGGTTATGGTTGGTCCATCTGCAGATGTAGTAAATGTGTATAAGAAGATTTTAGTAAATCAGTATACAGAAGAGGCTGTGGAAGAGAAAGAGGAAGAACAAAAAGTATCGGCTGCAAGCATTGATAATGCAGCAGGAGCTTACTGGAAAGACAGTATGGTGAATAATTCCGGGGCAGTGGAATATGGCAATGGCGTTGCTAATATTATCGACTATGCGATTGTGGACTCCGAAGGTAATTTGAGCCCATCCATTTATAAAGGTGCGGAATTTGAAATTCGTATGAAGGTAGAATTTTACCAACCAGTGGACAATCCTATATTTGCCTATACGATTAAAGACATCAAGGGTACTGAAGTGACAGGTACGAATACAATGTTAGAAGAAAAGAATTTAGATCATGTAGAAGCAGGTCAGGTTGTGACAGTTTCTTTCCGTCAGAACATGAGCTTACAGGGTGCGGATTATCTGCTTTGCCTTGGATGTACCGGTTATGTGAATGGAGAATTTACCGTGTATAGCAGATTATACGATGTCTGCAATATTCAGGTGATTTCAGATAGAAATACAATTGGATTCGTAGACTTAGGTGCAGAGATTAAATATATGTAACTATTCAGAGCCAAGGCAATTTGCATAAATAGCATGGGTCATGCTTGCATGAACAAATGTTATTCCGCGAATGTTGCATTGAATAGTTACAATAGAAAAATATAAAGGTTATAAAACTATGAACATGGAAAAAATCGGAAATGTAGTCATGAACTATGACTATTACAGTGGACAGGATTTATATAGTGACGGAGATATTGAAGATACTTTATTAGATATCGTGAAGACTCATGAACGTAGTGGGTATCCGGATGTGATTGTAGAAGCAAAATCATGGCCGATTTTGTATCACCTTTCTGAGGTGCGTACCAATATTTTAAATTGGTATCCGTTTGAACCGGGTGCACATGTGTTAGAGGTTGGGGCAGGCTGTGGCGCTATCACAGGAACAATTGCAGAGAAAGTGGAAAAAGTAACTGCCATTGATTTGTCAAAACGAAGAAGCATGATTAACGCCTATCGTAATAAAGAACGCGATAATATTGAGATCATGGTAGGTAATTTCAATGATATCGCAGCTGGTTTGACAGAGAAGTTCGATTACGTGACCTTAATCGGTGTATTAGAATACGGCGAATTATATATTCCGGAAAAAGATGCTTATCATGCATTTTTGAAGAAAATAGCAGGGCTCTTGAAACCAGGTGGAAAAGTATTGATTGCTATTGAAAATCAGTTGGGACTTAAATATTTTGCTGGATGCCGAGAAGACCATGTTGGAAAGTATTTTGAAGGTTTGGAAGGATATCCGACTACAAGAGGTGTAAAAACCTTCTCGAAAAAAGTATTACAGAACCTTTTAGAAGAAAGCGGCTATGAAGCAGTGAGATTTGCTTATACCTATCCGGATTATAAGCTCCCGACCACTATTTATACGGATGAATTCCTTCCGGTAAAAGGCGAATTGGTGAATAATTTGAGAAACTTTGATGCAGATCGTATGGTATTTTTTGACGAGACAAAAGTTTGGGATACCTTACTTGATGCAGGACTATTTTCAGAGTTTTCAAATTCGTTCTTTGTAGAGGCAGCAAAACCATGTGAAGTGGCAGAGGCATCTAAGAAGGAATGCCAGAAGACTGTTTTTGCAAAATGCTCTGTAGAACGCAAAGATGAATATAAAATTATTACCCGTATTTTTGAAGAAAACGGGAAGAAAATTGTAGAAAAAGATGCGGCGAATACAAAAGCAAATGCACACGTAGAACGTATGGCAGAGTATGCAGAAAATAGCCCGTATTTGACAAAGAATGTAAAAGTTGTTCCGTGTGAAAAAGTGGGAGCAGGATGTGTACAGTTCCCATACATTGAGGGACCACGTTTAGATAAAATCATTGATGATGCTGTAAAAGCAAAAGAATGGGATGTAGTTTGGGAGAATGTGAGACTGCTTAAGGACATTATTATGAATGTGAGCGGTAAAGAAGCATTCCACGCTACAGAAGATTTTAAAAAGATTTTCGGTCAGATTGAATGGCCGCAACCGGAAGAAAATGCAAAAAGTAAAAAAGAACCGGAGGAACCAGTAGATCCACTTACATTGATCGAAGGTTACGAAGCTGTAGTGGGTGCCAGTATGGATATGGTAGCAGCCAATATTATTATGGGAGATGCTATCTATGTATTGGATTATGAGTGGCGATTTGATTTTGCATTGCCATTGAAATTTATTTTATACAGAAGTATTTTGCTTAACGGAACATTGAATGTGATTCCGGATGAGCAGAAACAGGTTTTGATGGACATCGTAGATATTTCTGAGGAAGAAAGTAAATTATTCTTCCAGATGGAGGTATCTTTCCAGAAGTATGTGACAGGCACATCGATTAATAATTTATATCCGGATATGCCGTCCAAATATACGATTGTAAAAGAAGAAAATTATTGTAATAATCCGCCAGAGCCAAAAAGAAGCTTGCCATACAGAGCGGCACGAAAAATTAAACGTATGGTGGTTGCAGCATTACAGCCAAAGGAAGATAAATAACACCGTATTGTGCAAGTGTTAATAGAAAAGATGTGTCTGAAGCGGAAGAATGCGATTTAGGAGTTAAAGGGAATGGATGCAACGATTGTAATTCCTGCCAAAAATGGTGGTGAATTATTTGACAAAGTATTAGCAAAAGTATTTGAACAGGAAACGAAGTATGAGTACGAAGTAATCTGTGTAGATTCCGGCTCTAGTGATAATACGTTAGATATTATTAAAAAATATCCTTGTAAATTATACGAGATTGCATCATCTGAATTTGGACATGGCAAGACGAGGAATTATGGTGCAAGCAAAGGGACAGGTGAGTTCATTGTGTTTATCACGCAGGACGCATTGCCAGCAGACAATCATTGGCTTGAGAATTTAATCAATGCGATGAAACTGGATGAGAGCGTTGTAGGAGGCTTTGGGCGACATTTACCATATCCGGACTGCAATGTACTCGATCATCGTGATATTAATCTCCATTTTAAAGGATTTGGAGAGAAAAATACCATTCACTACATGGAAGATAAGAAGCGTTACGAGGAAGAAGAAGGATACCGTCATTTTTTGGCATTCTTTTCCGATAATAATTCTTGTTTGCGCAGAAGTGTGTGGGAGAAGTATCCGTATCCGGATGTGAATTTTTCGGAAGATCAGATTTGGATGCGCCAGATGATAGAGATGGGGCATAAGCGTGTATATTGTCCGGATGCAGTGGTATATCATTCTCACAACTATCCGCTGAGAACTTATTTTAAGCGTTACTATGACGAATATAAGGCAGTG
>JAFYQA010000137.1 GCA_017547315.1 Roseburia sp.
GCGATTGTACCCTGTCCGGTCGTTATCGTCACCGACAAAATCTCTTTATTCCTTCCAATAACACGAAGTTTGTCATCTTTTTTGATATCAGACACCTTTAATTTCTTGCCTGCCGAAATGACATATAAATCTTCTTCAAAAGAATACTTCGTATCCGCAATCTTAAAGACTCCACGTTCCTCATCCACATCAAAACGAACGACATCTTCATACTCCCAAACCTCATCCGTTATCTGTGCAGACTTCAATCTGCCCTGTGAATCTTTTTCTCCAATTGTAATAATCTGCCCCGGTTCAAATGCACTGACAGAAGTATTATTCCCATATTTATCCTGAAACTTCGTAGTCAGAGAATACAGATACAAATACTGATTACCGGATTGCACCTGTTCTAAAAACAAATACTCCATCGTCATATCATTAATGATGACCATATAATATTCCGGTCCTAATTCCGCTTTAACAGGTACCGCCACTTCTTCCTTCTCTACCTGACTTTCTGTTTTCTCATTCTCGGGATAATAATAATTCGTTCCTGCTACCGTTCCTTTTTTACCTGTTCCACAACCTGCCAATACTAACATTGCACACAAGAACACTAGCATTATGGTTACTTTTGTATTCTTCAATTGAAACCTCCGATTCTTCTTATGCTTTCATTCGCCCTTTATCGCTTTAAGTATAACCGATTCTCTCTGAAAATAAAAGACTTAGAAACTGTTCCTTTTTTTCTTCCTGTGCAATAACCTTCTCTAACTTCTCAATATTCCGCTCTGACAACCACGTTTTATGTGCGCTATTATAATGATTTGCTAACTTCCAAAACTTTTCCGGATAAGCCAGATAAAAATACAAATATGCTCTTTCCTGCTCTTTTAATGGATGAATTTCATTATACGCTTCTATAAGTATCCGCCCCAATTCTACATCCCAATTATTTTTCTCCATCATTTTTCTCACAAAATTAGCCAAATCACGTACTTGTATATCATAAGTAAAACGTTCTAGTCCAACAATTGCAACTCCCTGTTTTGCAAAAATAATGCTGTGCTGGTTATAATCCCCATGACAAAAACCATATAACTCCGGTTCACACTCCACATCCTTTAACGCCTCTGTCACTGTCTGTGCCTTTTTTAAAAAGAATTCACACTGCTTATGAAACAACATCTCAAAACTATTCTTTTTCTTCTTGGTGCGAATATAATTATTGACCTGCTTTATTTCTCTATTGTGCCGCTCATATACCTCCAACAAAGAATTCCAGTTTCTATAAATCATCTCTGGTACTTCTTCCCGAAAATTTTTTGCCGCATTATGTAACCGTGCAAGTACCCTTACTGCTGCAACCATATCATCCTGATTCCACACATCACATTCTGCACCACGATAGTTTTCCGTCAAAAGGAATCGCCTCTCTTCTTCATCTACTACCAATATCTCTCCATCACTTGTCTTCACGATACATTCTACCGATAATCCGCTACTTTTTAAATGCTCTAACATTGCTTCTAAAAAAGAAGCTCGCTCTTTTGATCCTCTATATTCCCGCAGTGCCAAAGACCCAAGATTCGTGTCACAAAGATAGCACTCTCTTCCTTTTGAAAATGATTTTACGGTAATCGGATATTTCTCCAACAATTGTTCCGGCCTGCTATACATGAAAAAACCCCTCCATTATGACATCGCTATAGTAAGTCCTGCTTACCATGTCTCTTTATCATATGAAAGGGGTCTCTAAATTATGAACCTGCTCTATTAATTTTTCTTTTGTGTTTAACTGTGGCTCTTCTAAAACCATATCAAGTAATTTTTTTAAGACCTCACCGAGTTCTTTTCCCGGCTTCATTCCAAGTGCAATTAAATCTGCTCCATTAATCGCCAAATCTTTAATCGACAAACACTGCTGCTTTTCTATAATCTCATCATATAATTCATGGTATCGCTTCAGTTTCTCGATCTTTTCCTGACGCATGTAATCACTTTGAGCGAGCATATCTGCCCTTTTTATCTCAAACAGTGCCGGGTATTGTTCCTCACCATTTTTAAAAATAGCACGGCGCACCGATTTTGCAGTCAATTCCGGCATATGGTCATGACAGGCTACCAAACGGCAAACACGGGTGGTAGTATCATTATCGAACTTCAAACGACGTAGAATTTTTCTCGCTAACTCCTCCCCCTTCTCTACATGTCCATAAAAATGGTCGATACCATCTTCATCCGTAGTCTTACAAAGAGGTTTTGCAATATCATGAAGTAACATGGTCAGACGTAATACTTTATCTGCCGGTACATTTTTCAAACCAACTATCGCATGTTCTCCTACCGAATACATATGATGCGGGTTCTCTTGCTCCGTCACCATCATAGCATCAAATTCCGGTAAAAATACGTTTGTAAGGCCAGTCTCCCATGCAGTCTTTATCTCTTCCGGATGAGTAGAAGTTAATAATTTTATCAGTTCAATTTGAATACGTTCTGCGCTTACCTTCGCAAGATTCGGTGCCAGTTTCGCAATTGCATCCTTCGTCTTACCTTCAATCTCAAATCCCAATTGTGCTGCAAAACGCACTGCACGAAGCATACGCAGGGCATCTTCTGTAAATCGTTCTTCGGCTACTCCAACACAACGGATAATGCCCCGTTCCAAATCACCCACACCATCAAATGCATCTACCAGACCGTCTTTTTCATTATATGCCATCGCATTAATCGTAAAATCACGGCGTCTTAAATCTTCTAGCAAATTCGAAGTAAACTGCACTTCCTTCGGATGTCTGGCATCCTCATATTCGCCATCAATGCGATAAGTCGTTACTTCAAATCCTTCATGTTCTAGCATGACCGTTACCGTACCATGCTGAATTCCAGTATCAATGGTATGCTTAAACAATGCTTTTACCTGCTCCGGCTTTGCGGATGTCGTAATATCCCAATCCTGCGGCACGCGGGAAAGCATGGCATCCCGGACACAACCGCCAACGGCATATCCCTCGAATCCATGCTTCTGTAAGGTGTCGATTATGAAATTTACTTTTGCAGGTAAAATCATTTTCATAGTTTATAAGTTCCTTTTCCGGCTTCTTTTATCTCATATAACAAAGCATCCGCACGTTTAATCATCTCATTCATATCCGCATCTGACTGGATACCCGTCGCAGTTGTAATACCTATCGAACAAGAGATACGCTGGGACTGTTCGATGCTCGTCTCTGCTCCAAGTTTTTCTGAAATTTCTTTTTCAAAACCACCTGTCAGTTCAATCTCTTCATAAATGCGTTTTGCCTTCTCTTCTAGAACAGCCGAATCCACTGTGTAGAATACAAGCAAAAATTCATCGCCGCCATATCGGCATACAAACCCTTCATTTTCACAGAGTTTCTTGAAAATATTCGCCATGCGTATTAACACTAAATCACCAATATCGTGACCATAAGTATCATTATATGGTTTAAAATTATCCAAATCTACGAACATTAAACCGAGGCTGGCTTCTCGTTTTCCATGTTTCATTTCTGCCAGTAACGTCGTTAACTTCCGATAAAAACCTTCTCGGTTAAAAATACCCGTAAGCTGGTCTGTCACTGCTGAGAGATATAACTTCGTATTAATCTCATAAATCTTTTCATACGCTTCAATTCGATTCAGCCCGTACCGCATTTCTCGAAACAGTAATCGATACATGTCCAAATCATCACCATCTAACATATAACGGTTCACGGACGAATGCCAGTTATCTTTCATTAATACATAAGTTAATAAAATACTCTCTATCTTAGCATTATCAAAATACGGAATCGCAACCAGAGAACATACATTATCATCGCCAAAAATACTAGTAACGTCCTGGTGTTCCGTATAATTACTGCTAATTTTCGATACAGCAAATCCATCCGGATTTTTTCTCATTGCACGCTCTATCTGCTTAATTGTATCTGTAGTCAGTTCACATTCGGTATCATTATATAATACTTGTGGTTGATTATCGATATAACGGATATACACCGCTCTATCTACGTTAAAATGATTTAAAAACACCTTCATGGCTGTATCTACGATTTCCTCTGCTGATACATTAGTCACTTCAAACTGTTTTTGCCATGAAGAAATAAACTCTAATTGACGTTTCTTGCTTCGATACGCGCGTTCTACACTCTCTTGATGTATCAACTCTTCTAATTGACGCATCGTAATCTTTGCCACGTTTTCTTCTATTGGTGGCAATGCCTTACGCAATTCCTCGATAAAAATTTTGTACATCGCCGAATGTGATTCATCATATTCTTTTAAAATCTCTTCTTCCTGCTGATATAAAATATCTTTTCCAAGGATTTTAAAGACTTCCATTCTGGACTTTCGAAACAGTGCATAACAGAAAAACAA
>JAFYQA010000138.1 GCA_017547315.1 Roseburia sp.
AGAGCATATTAGTATTTCTGGTGGAAATGCTTCATCTAGCACGGAGACAGAATGTGCAAGCTTTGATGCACGATAAAATGCAAGGAATTTACAAAAGGGTCATACCGATAGTGTATATGGCATGAGTAAATAACTGTAAAATTAGAGTTTGAGAAAAAGACATGAAAAAGCGTTAGGAAAATTGTGCAGAATTATTTTTGTAAAGGTTTCATAACGCTTTTTTTATGTATATTCTTAAAAAAACATTGATTTTTCATCATTTGTGGAGTAAAATGGTATTAAAAGTGGTAGAAAGTGGTGGAAGTTGGAGCAAAGTGGTGGAATTGTTTGCGACTTTGTAGATGAAAATGCCAATTGAAGGCAGGTGATTGTGTCAGATGTTTATGGGAGAATACAACCACACAGTGGATACGAAGGGCAGACTGATAGTTCCGTCGAAGTTCAGAGACCAGCTTGGGGATGAATTTATTGTGACGAAGGGACTGGATGGATGCTTATTTGTGTATACATTGGACGAATGGCACAAGATTGAAGAGAAATTCCGCGACATCACTGCTACATCAAAAGATGCAAGAAAGTTTGCTCGATTCTTTTTCTCAGGTGCGGCAACCTGTGAGGTAGACAAGCAGGGACGTATTTTATTACCACCGGTATTAAGGGAATATGCAGACTTAACCAAAGAAGTTGTTTTAGCTGGCGTACTAAGCCGTGTAGAAATCTGGTCTAAGGACAGATGGCTTGAGAATACATACGATGAAGACGAGATGGACGACATCGCAGAACACATGGCAGAGCTTGGTTTTAGTATTTAAACCAAACAAATCTTATCAGGATTGAATAGGAGAAGAACAGATGGAATTTAATCATTATTCCGTACTTTTAAAAGAGACAATTGAAAATTTGGACATCAAGCCTGATGGAATCTATGTGGATGGAACACTCGGTGGTGGTGGACATGCTTATCATGTGGCGAGCCAATTGAGTGAAAAAGGACGTTTGATAGGTATTGACCAGGATAAAGATGCGATTGCAGCAGCAGGAGAGAGACTTGTAGAGTTTGGAGATAAGATAACGATTATCCGCAGCAATTATTCTAATATGAAAGAAGAATTACATCGTATTGGAATCGATAAGGTGGATGGAATTGTGTTGGATTTAGGTGTTTCTTCTTTCCAGTTGGATACACCGGAGCGAGGATTTACATACCGTGAGCCGGATGCTCCACTTGATATGCGAATGGACGACAGACAGAGCTTAACCGCACGGGATATTGTGAATGATTACAGCGAAATGGAGTTGTTCCGTATCATTCGTGATTTTGGAGAAGATAAATTTGCAAAAAATATCGCAAAGCACATTGTGGCTGCGCGAGCTAAGAAACCAATCGAGACGGCAGGAGAGTTGACAGATATTATTCGTGCAGCAATCCCAATGAAGGTACAGGTGACAGGCGGACATCCTGCAAAGAGAACTTTCCAGGCGATTCGTATTGAGTTGAATAAAGAATTAGAAGTATTACAGAATAACTTAGACGATATGATTGATTTACTGAATCCGGGAGGGCGTATTTGTATCATTACTTTCCATTCGTTAGAGGATCGCATCGTTAAGACGATTTTTAAGAAAAATGAAAATCCTTGTACTTGCCCGAGAGAATTTCCGGTGTGTGTATGTGGAAAACAGTCAAAAGGCAGTGTGGTTGGCAGAAAGCCGATTTTACCTTCTGATGAGGAATTAGAAGTGAATTCCCGTTCTAAGAGTGCTAAATTAAGAGTATTTGAACGGGCATAGTGAAAAAAGTGGTTGAAATAGAGTCGTGAGATGATGTTTCAAGTGAGGAGTTAGTAGTGAAAAGGGAAGCAGAAAAGATGATGTATTACACAGATGGCAATACGGTACGTAAAATGCAGGCAGCACCTGTGATGCCGGATTATAGAGAAGAACGCAGACGAAAAGAGCAGGAAGAAAAAGAAGAAGAACTTCGTCGACAGAAACGTATTGTCAGAAAAAATCAGGAAAAAGCATTGCGTACCAGCAGAAAATACGTTATGTTTTTAAGTATGGGAGCTGTGATTTTTGCATTATTTGCAGGTGCTTACATTCGTATTCAGTCTGATATTACAGCTAGAATGAAAAATATTTCGAAGTTAGAAAGTCAGATTGCGGCTTTGAGAGCAGAAAATGATGAAGCGCTTAAACGTATGAGTACAGCAGTAGATTTAGATGCAATTAAAAATACAGCAATCAATGAATTAGGCATGTTTTATGCTACATCTGATCAGATTGTGTATTATACTGTAGATTATGATGATTATATGAATCAGTACATAGAGATACCGGAGGAGTAAATGGTCATCTGATGACTAGGGAGGTTCTATGGCGAATAAGCAGAAAAAGAAACCACTTTTTTGGGGACTCTTTCTTGTACCCAAGTTGAAACAGCGTTTTTTGAAACGTATGCAGAAGAAAGTGGTTGTTGCATTTGCACTGGTAGCGTTATTGCTCATCGGTCTGTGTGGAAGACTGATGTACATCAGCTATACCAGTGGAGAAAAATATGAAAAAATTGTACTGTCCCAGCAACAGTATGACAGTAAAACCATACCTTATCAGCGTGGTGATATTGTAGATACAAAGGGGACGGTGTTAGCAACCAGTATTGCAGTGTATAATGTGATACTGGATTGTTCTATTTTAACGAGTGATGAAGATTATTTAGAACCAACGATAGATGCTTTGTTAGAGTGCTTTGTCGGGTATGAGAAGATTACCAGAGAAAAACTTTATACCTATGCCAGAGAGCAAAAAGATAGCAGATATATTGTGCTGGCAAAGCGTGTTTCTTATGAAGAAAAGAAAGCTTTCGAAGACATTCAAAATGAATTGGATGAAAAAGAAAAGAAAGTCAATCCAAATGTAAAAGGGGTTTGGTTCGAGAAAGAATATTTAAGAAAATATCCACATGGGACACTTGCCAGTTCGGTCATTGGTTTTACAGCATCCGGTAATGTGGGTGTGAATGGGTTAGAGAATTATTATAATAGCACGTTAAACGGGATAAATGGCCGTGAGTATGGTTATTTGAATGCAGATAGCGATTTTGAGAAGACTATAAAAGATGCAGAAAATGGCAACACCATTGTAAGTACATTGGATGCTACGATTCAGACTGTAGTAGAGAAAAAGATAGCAGAGTTTAACGAAGCGTATCGGAATAATTACAGACAGGGTGAAGAAGGTGCAGAGCACATTGCAGTTATTGTAATGAATCCGAATAATGGAGACGTTTTGGCAATGGCCAACTATCCAAATTACGATTTGAATAATCCGCGTGATTTAAGTGCTTATTATTCTGAGAGTGAAATCGAAGCGATGGAAGAGGAAGCGAAGTTAGAGCGATTAAATGAGCTTTGGCAGAACTTCTGCGTATATTACACATATGAGCCAGGTTCTACTGCAAAAGCGTTTACGATAGCGACAGGCTTAGAAACGGGAACGGTATTTCCAGGAGACATATATGAGTGTGATGGCCATGAAATGGTGGGTGGATATTCGAAACCGATTCACTGTGTAAGCCGGTATGGACATGGTACACAGACATTAAAAGAAACATTGATGAATTCCTGCAATGATGCGTTAATGCAGATGGCATCACGTATCGGTGTAACGAATTTTACAACATATCAGCAGAACTTCGGATTCGGACAGAAGACGAATATTGATTTGCCAGGCGAGGCGAGAACGGATTCGCTGTTATATACTGTTGATACTATGAAAAAAATTGACTTGGCGACCAACTCATTCGGACAGAACTTTAACTGTACGATGATTCAGATGGCAAGTTCATTTTCTTCTTTGATTAATGGTGGGCATTTGTATCAGCCACGTATGGTAAAGGCAATTGCAGACGAGAATGGGAATACGATAAAAGAACTTACTCCGACTTTGTTAAGAGAAACTGTTTCAAAAGAAACGAGTGAGTTGTTAAAGAGCTATTTATATGCAACTGTTAGTGATGGTACAGGTAAGACGGCAAAGGTAGATGGATATTCATTAGGTGGTAAGACAGGTACGGCGGAGAAGATACCTCGTGATGATGTAAGCTATTTAGTGTCATTCATCGGCTTTGCACCGGTAGAGAATCCGGAACTTGTGATTTATTGTATTATTGATGAACCGAATGTGGAAGATCAGCCGCATAGTACTTTTGCACAGAATATTGTGCGAGAGATACTTGAGGAGATTATGCCATATATGAATATCTATCCAGATGAGGAGACAACGGGCTTGCATTTAGGATGGGATATTACTGGAACAGATACCGGACAGCAGGCAACCACCGATATTGTTCATGAAAATATGATGAATGAAGCTGCTGGTGATATTCCGAATACGATGGGTGATTTACCAGGCGCAGAAGAGAATCAGCAGGATAATCAGGAAAATGACGGCGTGAATGAAGATGCGGCAGGTGTAAATGAATAAAAATTGAATAACAAAACATAACCTCATAGAAGAGTGAATAAGATTTTATGAAAACTTTTATGAGGTTTTTTGTGCAAAGAAATAAAACTTTAAATAGAAAAAAGATTACGATTATATTTTTAGTCGTATTTTTAGGTATGTTATTTTTAACAGGTCGTCTGGTATATCTTATGGTATTTTGCTCTGAATATTATGGAAAAAAAGCAGAGGATTTACACGAGAGAGAACGCGATATTAAGGCTGCCAGAGGAAGAATTTTAGATAGAAATGGGACGGTTTTGGCGACAAATCGTTCTGTGTGTACGATATCGGTAATTCACAATCAGATTACGGAGCCGGAAGCAGTAATTGAGATGCTAGTAAGAGAATTGGGGATTACAGAAGAGTCTGCCAGGAAACGTGTGGAAAAAGTCAGTTCCATAGAAAGAGTGAAGACCAATGTAGACAAGGAAGTAGGAGATAGAATTCGCGCCTATGGATTAGCAGGTGTAAAAGTAGACGAGGATTATAAACGTTATTATCCTTATGATACATTAGCGTCAACTGTTTTAGGATTCACCGGTTCTGATAACCAGGGCATTGTGGGATTAGAAGTAGCGTATGACAGTTATATGCAGGGGATCGCCGGAAAAATATTAACGTTGACTGATGCAAGAGGTATCGAGATTGAAAATGCAGGAGAGACCAGATTAGAACCGGTAAATGGAAATGATTTGGTGATATCATTAGATTATAACGTGCAGATGTATTGTGAGCAGGCTGCGAAGAGAGCTTATTTGCAAAAAGATGCAGATAGAGTATCCGTGATTGTGATGAATCCGCAAAACGGGGAATTGCTAGCGATGGTGAATTATCCGGAATATAATCTGAATGAACCATTTACGCTGAATCTGTCGACAGAAGAGATAGCGTTATTGAGTGAGGCTAAGAAGCAAGATGCTTTAAATCAAATGTGGAGAAACCCTTGTGTCAGCGATACTTATGAACCGGGTTCGACATTTAAGATTATTACGGCAGCGGCAGCGTTAGAAGAGAAGGTCGTAAGTTTGTCGGATACATTTTATTGTCCGGGCTATAAAATAGTAGAAGATAGAAGGATTCGCTGTTCGAGGACAACGGGACATGGTTCACAGGATTTTACATTAGGGATGATGAATTCTTGCAATCCGGTATTTATGACATTAGGTGAACGCTTGGGAAGTGCAAATTTCTACAAATATTTTAGTCAATTTGGGTTATTATCAAAGACAAATATTGATTTACCCGGAGAGGCAGCGACGATTATGCATGCCGAAAAGAATATTGGTCCGGTAGAATTAGCGACAATTTCATTCGGTCAGTCTTTTCAGATAACACCTATACAGTTATGTACTACGGTATCATCTATCATAAATGGAGGAAATCGGATTACGCCTCATTTTGGTATGCAGGTACAAAATGAAGAAGGCGAAGTGGTGGAAGTATTTGAATATCCGGTTGTAACGGATATTTGCAGTGAAGAAACCAGTGAGACGATGCAGACGTTATTGGAAAAAGTGGTGTCAGAAGGAACCGGTAAGAATTCAAAAGTAGAAGGTTTTGAAATTGGTGGAAAAACGGCGACTTCGCAGACGCTTCCGCGAAGCTTAAAGCGTTATATTTCTTCGTTTTTAGGATTTGCTCCGGCAAGTAATCCGCAAGTCCTGGTGTTAGTCATTATCAATAATCCGCAAGGTGTATATTATGGTGGAACGATTGCCGCTCCGGTGGCACGGGAAATCTTTGAAAACATTTTGCCCTACCTTGATAAATGATTTAAAATAACGTATACTATTATTAAGTATGTCCGCCTTTTTAGAATCGTATTTTGATATGAGGAAAGGTTGTACATAAAGTGTTTACACACGATAAAATAATATATAAATCGTTTCGGGATGAGAAATGATTTATTGAAAGGCAAGGGAAAGCATATGAATTATGAAGTAGTGATTCCAGTAATGATTGCGTTTGCAATTAGTGCAGTATTAGGACCAATTGTGATTCCATTTTTACGCAGATTAAAAGTGGGGCAGACAGAGAGAGCAGAGTTAGAGTCTCATTTAAAGAAAAATGGTACACCTACCATGGGTGGTGTAATGATTTTAGCAAGTATTATTGTTACTTCTTTGTTCTATATAAAAGATTATCCGAAGATTATTCCGATTCTTTTCATGACAGTAGGATTCGGTGTGATTGGATTTTTAGATGATTATTTGAAAGTTGTATTACGTCGTTCAGACGGATTATTGCCATGGCAGAAGATGCTTTGTCAGTTAGTAGTGACAACTGTATTTGCAGTATATATGGTGCTTTATTCAGGCGTGTCACTTACCATGTTGATTCCATTTTCGGGTGGATTGTATTTGAATCTTGGATGGCTTGCAATTCCGCTTTTATATGTTGCAGTAATCGGAACGGTAAATGGTGTGAATTTTACAGACGGTGTAGATGGTCTTGCGTCTAGTGTAACAGTGATTGTTGCGACATTTTTCTCTGTAGTTGCGATTGGTACAGGTGCAGGAATTGAGCCGATTACTTGTGCGGTAGCAGGCGCGTTATTAGGATTCTTATTATTTAACGTATATCCGGCAAGTGTATTCATGGGAGATACCGGTTCGCTTGCATTGGGCGGCTTTGTTATTTCAGCAGCTTATATGATGCAGATGCCATTATTTATTATTATTGTAGGTTTGATTTATTTGGTAGAAGTACTTTCTGTTATGATTCAGGTGACTTATTTTAAAAAGACTGGTGGAAAACGTATTTTCCGTATGGCTCCGATTCATCATCACTTTGAATTGGGCGGCTGGTCTGAGACAAGAGTTGTAGCGGTATTTTCAATTGTGACAGCACTGCTTTGTATGTTAGCATTGCTTGCATTATAAGAGTATGTTGTGAGACGTCATCATCTGGTGAAATGAGAGGCAAGGGATATTATGGATTTAACAGGAAAAAGAGTGTTGGTAGTAGGTTCCGGTATTAGCGGTGTGGCAGCTACTGAATTATTGAAAAAAGAACAGATAGAAGTAGTCTTATTCGATGGGAATAAGAATTTGGATGTAGAAGCGTTAAAGCAGAAAGCACCGGTTTTTTCGGATGTGGAGATTATTCTGGGCGAGTTGAGTGAGACAGTTATGGATACGCTTGATTTCGTAGTGTTAAGTCCAGGTGTGCCGACAGATTTACCGATGGTAAATGCGTTGCGTGATAAGAATATTCCAATATGGGGTGAAATTGAATTGGCATATAATTTTGCAAAAGGCAAAATTGTGGCGATTACGGGAACAAATGGTAAGACAACGACGACTGCTTTGACAGGTGAGATTATGGCGAATTACTTTGCAGATGTAAAAGTCGTTGGTAATATTGGTATTCCTTATACATCTGTGGCTGCTGAGACGACAGAAGATACCGTTACCGTGGCAGAGATTAGTAGTTTTCAGTTAGAGACAACACAGGAATTTGCACCGGTAGTATCTGCGATTTTGAATATTACGCCGGATCATCTGGATCGTCATCACACGATGGAAGCTTACATCGAGGCAAAAGAACGTGTGACGGTAAAACAGGGAACGACAGATACTTGTGTATTGAATTATGAAGATGAAGTGCTCCGTGCATTCGGTGAAAAACTTCATACAAACGTATTATTCTTTAGCAGTAGACAGAAGTTAGAGCGTGGTTTGTATTTAGATGGTGAAGAGATTTTTTATGCAGATGAGAATGGTACGCAGTTAGTCATTCATGTAGACGAATTGAATATTTTGGGTCTGCATAATTATGAAAATGTAATGGCTGCAACCGGTATGGCTTTAAGTATCGGTGTTCCAATGGAGAAAATCGTAGAAGTATTGAAACGATTCCAGGCAGTGGAGCATAGAATAGAGTATGTGACAGAAAAACGTGGCGTGAAGTTCTATAATGATTCAAAGGGAACGAATCCAGATGCAGCAATAAAGGCTATTTTGGCGATGAATCGTCCAACATATCTGATTGGTGGTGGATATGATAAAGCGTCAGAGTATGATGAGTGGATTGAAAGCTTCGGTGGCAAAGTTCGTAAATTAGTGCTTATCGGACAAACAAGAGAAAAGATTGCGGAATGTGCGAGAGCACATGGCTTTAATGACATCGTATTATGCGATTCGTTAGAAGAAGCAATTGACGTTTGTTATGAAAATGCCGTAGCTGGAGAGGCAGTATTATTATCTCCGGCATGTGCAAGCTGGGGTATGTTTAAAAACTACGAACAGCGTGGTGATATTTTCAAGGAATATGTAAGAGGTTTGAGTGAGTAAGATGGCAGGTAGACAGAAAAAGAATAAGCCGTTACGGTATTATGATTATAGTCTGTTATTTTTAATAATTTTCCTACTTTGCTTCGGTCTGGTTATGCTTTACAGCACCAGTTCTTATTATGGATTTACGAGATTTGATGATTCCGCATATTATGTGAAGAAACAGTTATTCGCAACAGCATTGGGTGTGGGAGCGATGTTTGTGGTTTCGATAATTCCTTATCAGTGGTGGATGAAGTGGGCATCATTTGGTTACATAGCAGCGTTTGTGCTTTGTGTGGCAGTTATCTTTGTTGGTCGTGAAGCAAAAGGGCAATCAAGATGGCTGCAGATTGGACCATTATCGTTTCAGCCGTCCGAGTTGGCGAAACTTGCGATAATTCTGTTTTTGGCAACGGTTATTTATAAAGCACCGAAAAGTCTTGGAGACTGGAAAAATCTGCTGAAAATTGCTGGATTATCGATTCCTATTATTGCACCGATTTTGTACAATAACTTGAGTACTGCGATCATTATTGCAGGTATTGTATTTTGTATGTTATTTGTGGCGAGTCCAAAAAGCAGATATTTTATACTTTTGGGTGTGGTAGGTGTAGTGGTTGTTGCACTTGTTATTATGTTTGCCATGAGTGGTGGAGAAGGCGGTTATCGTCTGGAACGAGTACAGATATGGCTGAATCCGGAGGCTCATGAAAAGGGATACCAGACATTGCAGGGATTATATGCGATTGGTTCTGGGGGTTTGTTTGGAAAAGGTCTGGGTGAGAGTATGCAGAAGCTCGGATTTATTCCAGAAGCACAGAATGATATGATTTTTTCGGTTATTTGTGAAGAATTGGGATTGTTTGGAGCGGTCTGCGTTATCATTATTTTTATATTGGTAATTTGGAGATTAATGATTATTGCAAATAATGCACAGGATTTATTTGGCTCGATGCTTGTGGTGGGGGTAATGTCACATCTTTCTATTCAGGTAGTGCTAAATATTGCCGTTGTAACCAATAGTATTCCAAATACAGGTATTTCGTTGCCATTTATCAGTTATGGTGGTACATCGATTTTATTCCTTTTAGCGGAAATGGGGCTTGCGCTTAGCGTTGCAAGAGGAATTAAGTTAGAAAGTTAGTAAAGGGTAGTTATTTTGATAAAAGAAGAGCGTAGAAAACGGAAAAGAAGAAAGATACAATTGTACATTTTTCTAACGGTAACGTTACTTATCGCATTGGCTGCATTTATTGTAGTAGAAGTTTTTACGGTAGAACACGTAGTGGTAGAGGGGAATGAATGGTATTCTTCAAAACAGATTGAAGATATGGTGTTAAATGATGAGTATAGTTGGAATTCCTTATATGTGACTATGAAATACCGATTCATAGACATTGGTGAAGTGCCGTTTGTAGATGAGATGGAAGTGTCTTTGGATAATCCGCATACCCTTCGTATTAAAGTATATGAGAAAGGTATCTTAGGATATCTGTATATCCCGGTTTTGGGACAGAATGCATATTTTGATAAAGATGGTTTTGTGGTAGAGACTTCTGCAAATATCATTCCGGGTGTACCCAAAGTGACCGGAATTAATTGCAATGAAGTATTTTTATATGAGAAGCTTTCTTTAGAAGATGAAAGTATTCTGAGATTGCTATTGAATCTGACTTTGACATTGGAAAAATATGAAGTAGAGCCGGATGAGATAGCTTTTGCTGAAAATGGTGATGCGATTGTATATTATGGTGACATTCGGGTTATCGTAGGAGATGAAGAGAATTTGTCTCAAAAAATTATTAATCTTTCGGCAATTTTGAAGGAATTATCCAATATGGAGATATCAGCTGGTACACTGCATTTAGAGAATTGGAACGAAGAAAGTGCAGATATTGTGTTTGATAGGGTGCAAAATAACCAAAATCCATGAAAAAAATGAAAAAATAGTTGATTTGTTGAAAGAAAGATTATATTATAGTGTATAGATTGAAAATGCAGATATTGTGTATTGACATAGGGTAGGTATACAATGGAATGTGTTTTTGACATATTTAGTAGGAAGAATTTCGGGAAATGTTTATAATATAAGGCAGAAAGATGAGGAGGAACGGTTTTGTTAGAGATTAGAACAACAGAAGCAGACAACAGCGCAAAAATAATTGTTATCGGTGTTGGCGGCGCGGGTAACAATGCAGTGAATAGAATGATTGATGAGTGTATCGGTGGTGTTGAGTTCGTAGGAGTGAATACGGACAAGCAGGCACTCACATTATGTAAGGCACCAACTTTAATTCAGATCGGTGAGAAGCTTACAAAAGGTCTTGGTGCAGGAGCACAGCCAGAGGTTGGTGAAAAAGCAGCAGAAGAAAGTGTAGAAGAATTAGAAGCAGCTATTAAAGGTGCAGACATGGTATTCGTTACTTGTGGTATGGGTGGCGGTACTGGTACAGGTGCGGCTCCTGTTGTTGCTAAAATCGCAAAAGAACAGGGTATCTTAACAGTAGGTGTTGTAACAAAACCTTTCAAATTTGAAGCAAAGCAGAGAATGACAAATGCGATTTCAGGTATTGAACGTTTAAGAGATAGCGTAGATACTTTAATCGTAATTCCAAATGATAAATTATTAGAAATCGTTGACAGAAGAACTACTATGCCAGATGCTCTTAAGAAGGCAGACGAAGTACTTCAGCAGGCAGTACAGGGTATTACAGACTTGATTAACTTACCTGCATTAATTAACTTAGACTTTGCAGACGTTTCTACTGTTATGAAGGATAAGGGTATGGCTCATATCGGTATTGGTACAGCTAAGGGTGATGATAAGGCTATCGAAGCAGTTAAGTTAGCAGTTGCCAGCCCATTATTAGAGACTACTATCAATGGTGCCAGCCATGTTATTATTAATATTTCCGGTGATATTTCTCTTATGGATGCGAACGATGCTGCAAGCTACGTTCAGGATCTTGCAGGAGATGAAGCAAATATCATCTTTGGTGCGAAGTATGACGAGTCAATGACAGATGAAGCTACTATTACAGTTATTGCTACAGGTCTTGAAGGTGCACCAAAAATGAATAATAAATTCATGCCAGATATGAAGTATAGTACACCGACTCCAAGTGTAAGACCAATGGGCGGTACTACAACTACAGCAAGACCAATGGGTGGATATAATCCTGGTACTTACGCAGGTACAACACAGAATGTTGCGCCTACACCTATGCCAGGCATTCAGACACCACGTCCAGTAGAAAGCACTGTAAAACCAGTTGAGATCCAGATTCCGGATTTCTTAAAAACAAAAAGATAATATATTGTTCCAAGCGAGCCTGAGAAATCATGTATGATTTCTCAGGCTTTTTTA
>JAFYQA010000139.1 GCA_017547315.1 Roseburia sp.
GATAATATTTTCTAGTCTTTCCGCTGGAATCATCTTCGTAAGAAGTTACATAATTCTTCTCTTCCAAAGAATGTAATAATGGATATAACGAACCTGCTTTTAATTCGAAAACATTGTTAGAGCGTCCACGTAACATCTCAATCATTTCATATCCGTACATATCCTTTTCTTCTAACAGGCGCAAAATCAACATTGTCAGACTGCCTTGTATTAACGATTTATCAATTGCCATTTCAATACTTCCTCCTATTCTGTATTTATATATAGACTATCTATATATAATTATATGTAGATAGTCTATATATGTCAAGAAAAAAATAAGCATCTTCGAACTACCCGCTCAAGATGCTCATTCTTATATACCCTCTTCACTAACCATCATCGGAGATTCCCTGCCTCTACATGCACTCCCTGCAGGTCCCATACACAATCGAATTCTTGCACTGCATAACAAATCCATGCTCATTTTCCACATGCTCTAATATCTCATGCATAAAGTGACATTCCAAGTGAATTACTCTCCCGCACTTTACACACTGCAAATGTAAATGCTCGTCACAATTATGTCCCGATTCCACATACTGATAAGTCGCCTGACTCCCTTTTTCCGCCACATACTTCATGACTGTGCCCTCTTTTTCCAACTTATCCAGATAACGGTAAATTGTTGTGATATTTACTTCATTGTCACACTCCTTCAAATAAGCATCGATATCTGCTACCGTAAGTGTACGATTATGATTTTCCTTCAAAAAATCAAATATCTTTTTTCTATTTGCTGTTGCATATCCGCAATTTGCCATCTTCTCATTCCCCTCACTCTTATGCCATTTGTCAAATCACATCATTCAAACTATTTTTACTTGGAAAGCATAGCCTAAAATACAATTCCAAGGACATCGAGCAGAATGCCCCATGCCACGCCAAAACAATATACTGCGGTAATAATTCCTACATTCTGTTTCATATCTCGATTTAACCGGAGTAATACCAGGACACCGATTCCCGCATTCACTAAAAGCCCTGACATCATCATTCCCGCTGTGATAACGCCCTTCAGATATAACTGTGTTATTACAACCGAGGATGCACAATTCGGAATCAATCCAACCAGAGAAGCTACCATTTGTCCTGCTACTGGTGCATTGGAAAATACCTGTGCCAGTGCATCTTCTCCTACACCTTCAATCACTCCATTTAAAATAAATGCGATTGCAAAAATATAAAAGAAAATCTTTATTGTATGTTTCACCGCAGATTTTAATACGCCTTCTTCGCAACTGCACTCTTCTTCCTCACACACCAAATGAATATCCACTTCTCCATCTTTTTTCTGTAAAAACTTCTGATATACAAAAGATGCCAGATATCCTGACACACAGGCGATGACTACCTTGGTTGCAAGGATTTTAACAATCGTTGCAAGCGGTACTGACTCGGATAATAAAATCGGCAGCATCTCATCCGAGGTAGATAAAAATACTGCAATAATTGTCCCCACACCAACGATTCTTGCTGAAAAAAAGCTGGCTGCCGCTGCAGAAAATCCACACTGTGGCATTACTCCAAGTGTTGCCCCTAAAAACGGCCCCCATTTTCCAGAATTCTGTATGATTTTATTGAATTTATTTCCGGCATAATGCTCCATTAATTCCATCACTAGATAAGTAACAAATAAAAATGGCAATAACCCTAGTGTATCCGCAATTGTATGTTCTAATGTATGTTCTAAAATGTGTAACATCGCTATCTTGACCTTTCTCGCAAATAAAAATGCAAACACTTTGCTTTTGCAAATTGTTTGCATTTTGTATTATATCCAATTCTATTCAATTGTCAAGATATTTTCTGATTAAATTTTGATTCTTTCTACATCTTTGTGAATATAAAATTTATTATCTTCAGAACGCTCTTCTACCTTACGATCGTTCCACCTCCGGCAACGTGCTCTCCATCGTAAAATACCACTGCCTGTCCCGGCGTTACGGCTCTTACCGGTTCTGCAAATTCACAACAGATTTCATCCTCTCCGGTTCGTGTAATTCTACACATAGAACCTGCGTGAGAATAACGGATTTTTGCTTTTAACTCCATTCCATCTACAAATTCTGGAATAGACATTGCATTCAAACGGTTTGCATACAGTTTTGTTGTAAACACATCGTTATTGGTACCTAATACTACTTCGTTTGTCTCTGGTCGAATTGCCACTACAAAAGCTGGAGCCCCTAACGCAATTCCCAAACCTTTTCGCTGTCCAATCGTATAATGTGTGATACCTTTGTGTTGTCCCAACACTTCGCCTGTTACTGACACAAAATTACCCGGAGGTGGCACCTGTCCATCTGTTTTTTCCTCGATAAATGCCGCATAATCATCATCCGGAATAAAACAAATTTCCATACTGTCTTTTTTCTGTGCCACATTCAGACCGATTTCTTCTGCAATCGCACGAATTTCATCCTTCGTGTACGCACCAACCGGCATAATCGTATGTGCGAGCTGTTCCTGTTTCAGATTATATAAGGCATAGGTCTGATCTTTTGCCGCTGTCACAGAATTGCAGACCGCGTATCTGCCATTTGGAAGTTTATCAATTCTGGCATAATGGCCTGTTGCAATATAATCTGCACCAACTTTATTCGCATAGTGAAGCAATGCTTCCCATTTTACAAAACGGTTACATACTACACACGGATTCGGTGTACGTCCCTGTAAATATTCTTCTACAAAATAGTCCATTACATGCTTTTTGAATTCCTCACGGAAATCCACTACATGATATGCGATGCCTAAGCGTTCTGCAACTGCTCTCGCATCTTTTACCATTGCAAGCTCACTGCCGTCTGCTTCTCTATCCTGCCAGGTCTGCATGGTGACGCCCACCACTTCGTACCCTTCTTTTTTTAATAAATAGGCTGCCACAGAGGAATCTACACCACCAGACATACCGATTACTACTTTCTTTGTCATAAAATAATCCTTTCAAAAAAGATGAGAAGTCCAATCTCTTGAACTCCTCATAACATAACATGCTTATTCTATTTTTTCAATGCGTTTTAAACGAATTCCTTAAATTCCCTCACTATACATCGTACCTGTGTTATAGGTATTCGTATATGCTCCGGTATTGCTATACGTATTAGACTTAGAAGCCTCATTCTCTGCATAATATGCTATCATAGAAGCCTGTGTATCCACCTGTGAAGCATAACCATTTGGGTTATGGAAAACTCTCTTCACATCTGCAATGTCCGCCGCTTTAAAAGTATTCTCATCAATCTTTAACTTGCCGCCAGCCTCTACCGTAATGCCGATTTTATTTAATGATTCCTCATTATATCCGGTGATACGGCTCATACGCTCTGCTGCACCTACAATATTCGCAGATTTCGCACTTAATGCACTATCCCTCACTGCATTATAATCTGTCACAAACTCATTCACCGCTTTATAAATCTTATCGGTATCATATTTCTCTGTTACATTGCCTGCATCATCCTTCACTTCTGTAGGCTTAAATACCGATGTTTTTCCAGTATTCAATAATACATCCGTAGCCTCACTTAATTTGTCCGCAGTACTCTCAACTTTAGAAATCGTTTCCGCTGAATCTTTAGAAGTAGAGGTGGAGGTAGAAGCGGAATTCGATTCTTTTTTAGAATCTGTCTTCTTGTCCTCGTCCTTCTCATTATTCACAATCTTCTTCACTTCATCAGAAGAGTCAATACTATAATAAGACTTCAGCAATTTAAAATAGGAACCACTGCGAATGGTTGCATAATCCGTATAATTAATACCTAATAAATCTGTAGTTCCACTACCTGACTTATTATTCAAGCTTGAAAATAAAACTCCAAGAGAAGACGAATCATAACCTGAAATTGTTGCCATATACATACCTCCTTGTTTTGCGAAGCAAAATCCGAACCCGTTGGTGAGGAGAGGTTTTTGCCTCCTTGTTTGCACAATTGCTAAATCGCGTCCTTGCGTTATAGTTTCTCTAGTTAATAATTTTATCGGTATTTCTCTAACTATACTTTATCATAAATTAAAAGAAAATACAATCTACACGTTCTCAATCTGCCAGTCAATTGGTGCTACTCCATGCTTCTCTAAAAATTCATTTGCCTGACTAAAATGCTTGCAGCCAAAGAACCCTCTATACGCTGATAATGGGCTCGGATGAGGTGCTTTTAATATCAAATGCTTTGGATTATTTAACATTAGAATCTTACTCTGTGCCGGTCTACCCCAAAGTAAATATACCACTGGTCTGTCCTGATCATTCACGGTACGGATAATGGCATCTGTGAACTGTTCCCATCCTTTTCCCTGATGTGAATTCGCCTGATGTGCCCGCACTGTCAGAACCGTATTTAAAAGCAGTACACCTTGATCTGCCCATTTTTTCAGATAGCCATTATTAGGAATATAGCATCCCATGTCTGACTCTAATTCCTTATAAATATTCTGCAAAGATGGCGGAATATCCTTTTGTGAAGTCGGAACAGAAAAACTAAGACCATGTGCCTGATTCACATTATGATACGGATCCTGCCCTAAAATAACTACCTTCACCTCGCTAAGCGGTGTAAAATGCATTGCATTAAAGATATCATCTGCCGGAGGATAAACCACACATTTACTATACTCTTCTCTTACAAATTTATATAATTCCGAATAATAAGGCTTTTTGAATTCAGCCTGCATTGGTGCAAGCCAATCATTTGTAATCATGCCCATCGTCTCATCCCTCTCTATCACAAAACGCAAGTGTATCCATATATTCAGCAACCAAAACTTCGCCTCATATCTAATCCCTCCGATGGGATGTGCATACACCTGCGTCTTTCATTACCGTCTTACAGACACTCCTCGATCTGCCAGATAGTTTTTTAAATCCATAATCTCTAATTCCTTATAGTGGAACAATGAAGCTGCTAATGCCGCATCTGCCTTACCTGCTGTCAAAGCATCATAAAAATGCTCTTTTGTTCCGGCACCACCTGATGCAATGACTGGAATCGATACATTTTCTGCAATGATTCTGGTAACATCCAAATCGTAACCTGCCTTCGTACCATCGCAATCCATACTAGTAAGCAGAATCTCACCTGCGCCAAGTTTATGAGCCTTTATCGCCCATTCAACCGCATCTAACCCGGTATCAATTCTACCACCGTTTTTATAGACGTTCCATCCCGTGCCATCTGCACGTCTTCTCGCATCAATCGCTACCACTACACACTGACTACCAAACTTATCTGCTGCTTCACTAATCAGTGTTGGATTATTAATCGCTGCAGAATTAATAGAAATCTTATCTGCACCCTCTCTAAGCAACATCTTAAAATCCTCTACCGTTCGGATTCCACCACCTACTGTAAACGGAATAAATACCTTTTCAGCCACCTTACGAACCATATCCACTACGGTTCCTCTGGCATCGCTTGTTGCTGTAATATCTAAAAAAACTAATTCATCAGCTCCCGCTTTATCATAAGCAGCAGCAATCTCCACCGGATCTCCGGCATCTCTTAAATCTACGAAATTAACACCTTTTACTACTCTGCCTGCATTTACATCCAAGCAAGGAATAATTCTCTTTGTAAACATATCCTATCCTCCGGTTCCTAGTCATAAGGTGCACGCCTAAACACACCTTGACTCGCAATAGCCAACTTTACAGACTCGCAAAGTTTTTCAAAATCTGCAATCCTACCGTACTGCTTTTTTCCGGATGGAACTGACATGCAAAAATATTACCATGTTCTACTGCAGCATGAATGTGGGTACTGTACTCTGTAGTAGCCGCTACAATCGCTTCATTCGCCGCCTTCAAATAATAAGAATGAACAAAATACACATATGCAGAATCTGCTATTCCCTTAAAAAGTCTGCTTTCCTTTGGAAATTCCAAAGAATTCCATCCGATATGAGGAATCTTAATTCCTTCTGCGTCCGGAATTCGATGAATATGTCCATCTAGAAGATGTAACCCTTCTACTCCTGGTGTTTCTTCACTACTTTCAAACATCAATTGTAATCCAAGACAAATTCCAAGCAACGGCGTCTCTTTTGCCACAACTTCATGAATCACTTTATCCAATTCATATTTTTTCAATTGTGCCATGGCATCTCCAAAAGCACCCACTCCCGGCAGTATCACTTTATCTGCACCAAGAATCTCAGAAAAATCACGTGTGATAATGGTTTCTTCCCCCAAAGATACCAATGCCTTCTCCACACTCTTTAAATTGCCTGCATCATAATCAATTATTGCTATCATTCTGTTACCTTTTCCAAATCAAGTTCCTTAATAACTTTTGCAATCGCTACAGAATACTCTCGCTTACTTCTATATGCATAGAATTCTAAAGCATCCTCCCTGCTTAATCCAAAAGTTTCATTCAATATCGCTTCTGCATTCTGCTCTAATTCATGCATTTCCTTGCTGCATCCATAGAGTTCTGCATCCACGCTATATTTCTCGGCACGTCCGATTGTACGTACCAGACAATCCAATGCCATCTCATAAAAACCTTTTGACATCAAACTATCATAAGCATCTAATTCTGTAGATACCATCGCCATGGTATGATACTTATTATAAAGCTCCATGTCTTCTTCTTTTATCTCAATACCTGATATTTCTGCAAATGCTTCACTATAATTTTTCTTTGCATAGTGATTCTTCGCATTATCCATCTGATTTGAATAGCCTAACAAATCTGCTCCCATGAGAATCAACGCCAAAAGTGACGCAACCATTAAGAAAATCAAAAATACCGGTTTCTTAGGTAATGGAGGCGTATTATCTGGCTGCTTTGGTGGCTTAGGCTTCTTTTCCTTTTTAGGTTTCGCCTTCTTTGCCTGCTCTTTTTCCTGTTTCGCTTTTTCCTGCTTTTCTTTTCTCGCCTGTTTTGCCTGTTCGCGCTTTTCTTTTTTCTCTTTTTTCTTCTGCTCTTTCTTAGCTTTTTCTGTTATATCTACTAAACCTGCTAAATCTTCTTCACTGGCTTCGCCAATCACTATGTTCTGTACTTCCTCATCCTCGTCTTCTCCAAAAAGAATCAGACCAAGTTTATTCATAAAGCCACCTTTTTCACCGGCTTTCTTTGATTTTTTATCAGTCTTTTTGTTCGGTTCTGCTGGAGCTGCTTCTGCATTATCGCCAAAATCAAGGGTATCTAATGAAATATCTCCAGGCATAGCAGTGTTTTCTTCCTCACCTGCTGCTGCGCTTGCCGCAAGAAATCCTTCCAATGCACTAAAATCTGCCTGATTATCCGCACCTTGATTCATATCTACTTCATCTAATTCCAAATCGATGCCATCTAATCCTTCTAAGATTTTCAAAACATCCGGATCCTCCTGCGGAACTTCGTCTTTACTTTCTGTAGTATCTGCTGCAAACAAATCTGCAAAAGAAAAACTATCCTCTGCTACTGAAGTCTCTGCCGCATCTTCCGTGTTTTTCTCCGTCGCAAATAAATCCGCAAAGTTCACCTCTGATTCCCTGAAACTTACCGTTTCTGCATCCGGTTCTGCAAGCAGCATCTCTTCTACCGCATTCTCAGTCTCCGGGTTCTTATCTCCATTTAAAATACTATCTAAGTCATCAAAAAGAGAAGCAAAATCTGCTTCATCTCCATCCCCTTCAGACTCTTCCATTTTTTCCATTTCCATCTCGAACTCTTTTAAAAAATCTTCATCCAGAAAATCCTCTTCAAAAGTATCTTCTTCTAAAATGTCTTCTTCAAGAATATCATTTTCCGGTGCAGCTCCTTTTAATAACTGTTCCAGATAATCTTCTGACTTACTCATTTTGCGCCATACCTTTCTGCGGTCTTCGCCTTTGTATTATTAATTTGGGGATGTGATGTAACATCACATCCCCGTATTTTTCACTTATGCTAAACTCTTATTAATCAAATCATCAATTGCACTTACTAACATACCAATCTCTGGTTTCGTTAACTGTGCATCTGCACCAAGCTGTTCACCTTTTCTTCTCATTTCATCATTTACAAGTGAAGAGAAGATAACAAGTGGAATCTTTTTCAGTACATCATCTGACTTACAAAGCTTTGTAAGTCTATGTCCATCCATCAATGGCATCTCAATATCTGTGATAATACAATGAACTTTATCACGAACAGTTCCCGCATTCTTTAACTCTGAAAGTTTATCCCAAGCTTCTTTACCATTCATTGTGATAATAAGATTGGTGTATCCTGCTTTTCTCAAACAGTCTGTAATTAATTTGCTAAGTAATGGTGAATCTTCTGCAATTAAAATTGGAGAATCACTTCTATCTCTACCTACGAGACCTTCTACTTCTGATACCTTAAGACCTGTCTCTGGGCTGATATCTGAAATAATCTTCTCGAAATCTAAGATTACTACTAACTTCTCATTTAACTTGATAACACCTGTTGATGCACTGTTATCCTGTGTATTAATTGTAGAATCTGGTTTGATAATCTCTTCCCATGATACACGATGGATACCAATAACCTGATCTACATGGAATGCAATATTTAACTTATTGAAGTTAGTGATAATGAATAAACCTTCTGTATCAAGATCAGGCATTCCAAGACACTTTCTTAAATTAATAACTGTCATCATTGTATCACGAGGCATAAAAATACCTTCTACACAAGGATGCGCATTTGGAATAGGTGTAATTGGCATATAAGACAAAATCTCACGAATTTTTGCCACGTTAATTCCGTAATAACTATTTCCAAGTTTAAATTCAAGTACTTCCAGTTCGTTTGTTCCTGATTCTAAGAGAATATTTGTATCCATTATGATTTCCTCCAATAGTGCTTTTTTCGAAACTACCACATATTTGTGACTATTATACCATATAACTTTTAAAAATTGTACTATTTTTCACACAATTTATAAATTTATTTGGAAAATATTACCATTTCTTTCAATTTTTAATTCAACCGTATCTACTGCTTCTGTTTCTGCTGGAATTTCAAATACGATTACCATCTCCTCTGCAGCCTGCGGCTCTAATGTTCCCTCGTAAGTTGTAAAATCGTTCAATAAAAGTGTCATTACAGACTTCGCATGATATCTTTTTTCGGAAGCCATTGTATATTTGGCACTATATATATCCCCTGAAGTCAGATTATCAATGACAATCGCCTCTTCTGTAAGATTTTCAACCTTTAATTTTAATACCAAAAGTTTTTTCCCAATTCCAGCATTGACTGCATAGGTACTATCTGCCATATAAGATGTAGTAACTTCGTTACCGAGATAAGTAAATGTCAATCCCATATCAGCAAAAATCGTTTCAAACGTAGTCTCCTTTGCAGGCTCCTCTATCTCTGTATCCTGTACTTCACCAATTACTTCTGTACTTACATTTTCTGTATCTTCTTCCGTTTTTTCTGTCTCAGGAACAGTTACTGCCTCTGTCGGTTCCTCTTCCTCATCCAATGCAGACTCCGGAATATAAGTAAGTCCATCTTTCTGAAATTTGTTAAACTTCGATACCACATGAGATGAGTAGCTGACTATTAACTGCTGCTCTTCCTCGGTTAATTCATATGGTGCTTCCTGCATTCCACATCCTGATAACATCAGACTTCCCAATAACAGTAATAATGCTCCCCGAACTCTCTCTCGTCTCATCTTCATACCATGCCTTTCTTATAAGCTGCCGTTTTGTGAACTATCCACTTCAAACCAGAATTCCACACCATTTTCATGATTACAAACACCATATTCTTGTTTATGCAACTGCATAATCGCTTTCACAATCGACAACCCAATCCCCGTCCCTCCATATTCTCTGGTCCGAGCTTTATCAACTTTATAAAATTTAGTCCAAATCTCTGGTAATACTTCCTCTGAAATCGTATCTCCCGTATTAAACACATGCACACGAATAGACTGTTCCTTTTTTGTATATGAAATCCGAATCCTTTTTTCATTTTTTGCATGGTGTATCGCATTACTGATATAGTTCGATAAAACTTCTTCTATCTTAAACTCGTCACCCCATACATACATCGGCTCATTTTCAGAAAAGTCTAATACAATTCCATTCTGTTCCAATAAAATCGAAACTTTTTGAATTACTCCCCAAATCAACTCCGTCAAATCAAATCTCTGAATCTGTAACAATTCCTGTCCGAATTCTAATTGATTCAAACTTAGAAGCTGTTTTACCATCCGAGTCATTTTCTCTGTCTCATCCAAAATAACTTCACAGTAATAATTGCGACTCTCCGGTTCATCATTCACACATTCCGCCAGTCCTTCTGCATATCCTGCAATCACTGCCAGGGGAGTCTTTAATTCATGTGATACATTCGATAAAAATTCCTGACGCATCTCATCTATCAGAATCTTCTCTTCAATATCTTTTTGTAAAGCAATATTGGCACTTTTCAACTCAGAAATCGTGCTTTCCAACGCATCAGATAAACGATTCACATGCTCTCCAAGCTCATCTATCTCGTTTTTATGTGTTCTATTCCGAACATACTTCGCATTAAAATCCAACTGAGTCATTTTCTCAGAGATAACACTCAATTCCCGAATCGGATTCGTAATTCCCTTTGACACAAAAAAAGTAATTATGGAACTAATAACCATTGCAAACACACCTGCAATTGCAAGAAAACGATTCGATATCTCCGCACTTTCCCGAATACTTGCAAGCGCTGATCGCATAAGAATCAAATTCCCATTCTGTAACGTTCCATATAATACCAGATACTCCGAATTCAAACGTTCATCCCGTTGTCTCAATATATTGTAATTATTCTGCTGAACCAATACCACACTATTCTCCGGATTAGCACCAAACAGAATATTCATAAACTCCATTAACATCATCCGGGCATCATTCGTGGATGCTCTTACGATGGTCTGGTCTGAATTAATTATCAAAATATTAATATTACCGTTCGCACACAAATTATCAAACGTTATATCAAAAGAAGGCTCATTTAATCTGCCTTTTGCACTCGTCTCATCAATGACCTCAAATCCCTCTAATAAGGTGTGCTGTTTATTCGATATATAATATTTCTCAATCAACGTAGCATTCAAAAAATAGCATAATAAAATCGTACCCGCTACCAATGCTACAATGATAAATACCAACTCCTTGGTCAAGGAGCCTTTCGGTGTCATTTTATAATCTCTCTCTATCATCTATACTATCTATTCATTTTATTGCATTCTGCAAATATTGTCAAATTATTTTAGGACTCTGATACGATTTCAAACTTGTACCCTAACCCCCATACTGTCTGGATGTATCTGTTGCCCTTCTCCCCTAACTTTGCCCGAAGTTTTTTTACATGTGTATCAATCGTACGGGCATCACCAAAATAATCATAATTCCATACACCATTTAGAATTTTTTCTCTGGAAAGAGCCATTCCTGGATTCTCCATAAAATAAGTCAAAAGTTCAAATTCTTTGTAACTTAACTCAACAGGCACTTCGTCTACACTCACCATATGAGCATCCTTATCTACTCGAATTCCCCCTTTTTCGAGGATATTCTGTGATTTTTCCTTTTGAGTCGTCCGGCGTAAAATAGCCTCTACTCTAGCCACCAGAATCTTTGGTGAGAATGGTTTTGCGATATACTCATCTGCTCCGCACTCAAAGCCATTTAACTCATCCGCTTCTTCTGCCTTCGCAGTCAGCATAATAATCGGGGTCGCCGATCTTTCTCGGATTTCCCGACACACCTGATACCCATTCACTTTTGGCATCATTACATCCAAAATCACCAATGCGATTCCCTTCTCCTGATAAAAAAGCTCCAGTGCTTCCTCCCCATCACCAGCTTCTAGCACTTCATATTCCTGACGTACCAAAAAATCACGAACCAGTTTTCTGATACGCACTTCATCATCAACTACTAAAACC